>CAMHRH010000016.1 GCA_946187605.1 uncultured Candidatus Saccharibacteria bacterium | reverse complement strand
TCATATCTGAAGAATTTGATGATGACGAATCGTGGGTTAAAGACGGATATAAGATAGACGATAGGATAGATTTGATTATAGGCGATACGGGAACATATATCGCTCACTATTCGGTCTGTCGCTCTGGATTCATGGGGTATTGCGATGAAGGATATTCTACTGTGAGAAGAGAGTATGATCGTAGTAAAAAACTTTTATCTAGCCAAACGATAAGCGGAATAGTTCCAGAAGATGGCGGGTTCTTTATCTATAACGGCAATGAATATAGTTATAAAAATCAAAAAGGAACTTTACGGATAATCAAAGTTAACTGGGAATAGACTATGTTCCTTATATTAATTATTAATTTTCGGTACGAAATCCTTATTTTTTGCTTCGTATTCTTTTGGCACCTTGTAAGGCGCATTAGTATCAATGCTCATAGCTATATTATTATATGCAGTATGAGACTACGTATAACGAACGGGCGCCTCGCCCCCCCCATGATACAAAAAGCCGCCCCGTAGTAATAAGGCGGCCTATAATTTTGTCAGCTATTGGCCGTGTTAACTCTCTACTTTGTACTTTTTTAAGAGCGTATCAACTTTTTGCTTGGCTGTAGTTTATGCACCCTCGACTGCTTCACGATCTTCATATATTGTTGACAGCGCTTCTTCTGCGTTCTCGGCGATAATTCCTAGGCCATCAAAAGCTGCCGCCATACGATTTGCATCGCGTCTAATAATATCTCTTCCAATAAGAGTTCCAGAGATGCCGGTGACATGACCACTTTCGTCCGCCGCAAGCCCCGGCATTCTACGCGCCTCTTTCATGTCGCCTTCTAATCTAGCTCCTGCCGTATACCAACCCGCTTCGCCCTTATCGTTACGACTCGTCTCTCCAATAATAAGTGCTGCAATAATAAGCGCTCTCTCTGCAGGGGTTGCTTTAAGGTTGACTTCGCCTATTTCGGAATAGCTAGAAGGATCATCATATTCCTCGGCTATAGCAGACAACTTTTCGAAAGCTCCGTCTATGCTTGATGCTGCGCTCTGTATGAAGCTTTCTTTGTCTTCTGAAGAACGAACAAGCTCTTCTAGTTCTTTCTCGCCCAAAGCTTTTATTATGGCGTTTTTGATGATGCTCTTTTTGGCTTCTGTCTCGGCGCTTTCGCCGTCTTCCGACTCATTGTCGTCGACTGATTCGTTTGTGTCGTCAGCCGTTTCGTCGACGTTTTCGTTGCTAGCTGTTTCAGGAAGGGGCTCTGCGGTGGAATTCTGTTTTGTAGCAAAGTTCAATAGCGCCTCGCCTCTCTTTTCGGCGACTTCTTGTGTTTCATTGCTAGCTTCTAGGACTTCATTCGCCCGCTGCGCAACACCGGTGTCTGGTGTTTCTTTCGCCCACTGCGTATCATCGGCTTCTGAGACTTCTTCATCTGTTCGCTGCGTAACGTTGTTTTCTGAAAGAACGTCCCAGTCGGGAGCTTCGGGTACGTTACTACCATCTACATCATTCGGCGCTTTTTCCATTTGTATATTTTCCTTAAATTACCTATTGAAATTTTATCATAAGCGCGATATAGCGACAAGTTATCTCCCCCTTAAGCTCTATTTACGCTCTCGTTATATTCCGTCTCTTCTGGCTGATTGATGGCATCGCGAATGCTCTTATAAGTAATATTCGCTCCTATGAGGATCCCAAGAATTCCGGCAATCGTAATCGCAGATATTAAGATTCCGCCAAGAATAATCATGAAAACCGAAGTTGGCTTCGTTTTCGGCACGAAGTCTTTGTTCTTTGGTTCGTATTCTTTTGGCACTTTATATGGCGCATTAGTATCGATACTCATAGCTATATTATAATAGAAATATGCAAATACATCTTGATTCGGAAATATATGAACAGGTCAAAAATGGAACTAAGAATGTTGAGGCGCGCGTTAATGACGAGAAGCGCCAGCAATTAAAAATCGGCGATATTATCGGAGTAGTAAAACGCCCAGACGAGAACGAGTCGCTTCGTGTTCGTATTACTAGCCTTAAACGATTTTCGAACTTCGATGAACTAGCGGATAACTACCCGATAGAGCGGCTTTATTCTGCTAGCTTTACGAAAGAGCAATATTTGGCACTTTTCCCGAAGTTCTATTCTGACGAGGAAATTAATAAGTATGGTACTGTCGCTATTGAATTTGAGGTAATCAAAGAAGACTGCTAGGCGTAACTAGAATTAACGCTTGGTTCTCTTTTTGGCGGCAACTTTCTCGATTTTCTCTCCGGCAAGCCATGCAGTTAGGACGGAGCCGACGAAGTTTCCGGCCGCACAGAGGATGACGAGTGGATTAAGGCTAAGTGCCACGCCGGCCGTAATGGCATTTGCGACGCTATGCTGAAATCCGCAGAGTATGAACAGCGGCACGCCGAAAAAAACGCCCCAAACCGAGCCGAGCTTATAGCATTTTACGGCGATATACATAATGGCTCCGCATAGAATGCTGCGCGCAAAGAATTCGAACGAGAAGCTCCATCCATTTGCTTTCTCGAGCGCTGCATTTTGAATTGTCGGATCGGCGGCGCAGAATAGGACGCCAAACAGCCAGCCTGCTACTAGATTTACGCCAAGAATCGCAAAAAGCTCCAACCACTTCCTGTCCGCAATAACGAAACCGCACTTTCCGGTAAATAAATTCGCGCCAAGCATGCAGACGCCATACAATCCGAATGCAAATATAAAAGCCCCAAGTGGCGCGCCGATTTTTAATAATACATAATCGCCGAGCCCGATGAGAAGGCTTGCTAGTATTGCGCGTTTGACTAGTTCGCGCCAGTCGGTCGTCTCCGATTTTAGTATTTTTCTAGCCATTTTGTCTTCTAGCCTTAGTCTTCTCTGGAATCGTCCATAGCCAACTTACGAATTTATTGACATAACGAAGTAATGGAATTGACAATATGCACAATATTGCCACCATGACTGCAGCCTGTAGGGAGATCCTTGTCATGCCGAAGAGCCATGGCAAGAATGCATAACAAATAATTATGCCAAGCGTGCATCCGATAATGATTGCGCGTTTATACCAATTGAAAGGCTTTTTAGTGACGCGATAAATCATCTGTAGGCCGACAAAGGCGAGCAGGATTGTTGAGCAGGTCCCTACATCCCCAATCGATATATTGAAGATGAGCCCCATCGCCACCATTAGCCCGACTAGAATTACGTCTGTGAGACCGCCAGGCACCGAGCGCTTCAGGATATTGCTTACGAATCGGCCACGTATTAAATCGCGATTTGGCGCTTGCGAGAGGAGAAATGCTGGCACGCCAATCGTAAACATGCTAACTAATGAGATTTGAGATGGCACTAGCGGATACGTAAAGCTTAGCAAAATGGACAGAGTAGCCGTCAGTACGGAGAAGACGTTCTTAACCAAGAATAAGCTGCCGCTTCGCTCCAAGTTATTTACAACGCGCCTGCCTTCTGCGACAACGTCTGGCATGCGCGCAAAGTCCGACTCAAGCAACACTAATTGCGCTGCCTGAGCCGCTGCGTCACTGCCAGAAGCCATTGCGACCGAGCAGTCGGCGTCGCGTAGGGCTAAGACGTCGTTAACGCCATCGCCTGTCATTGCGACCGTCTTGCCATTATCCTGCAGAGCTTTCACGAATTTGCGTTTTTGATCAGGCGTTACGCGGCCGAAAACAGTGTATTTTTGCATTGCGGCTGCAATCTTCTCGTCAGTATCTAGGCTTGAAGCGTCAATGTATTTGCTCGCGTTTGCGATGCCGGCTTTTTTGGCGACCTCTGAGACCGTTAGTGGATTGTCTCCAGAGATAACTTTGATCTCGACGCCTTGTTCGGCGAAATACTTAAATGTTTCTGGCGCACTTTTGCGCACTGGGTTCATGAGTGTAATTAGTGCATGGGGCGTAATCTTATGGCAAAGCTTTTTGCCGTCTGCTTTTCCGTCATATTTTGCCACTAGCAGAACACGGTATCCTTTGCGACTATGCTCCTCGATTTTTTCGGAATATTTTGCGTAATCATCTTTTAGTAAGAATTCTGGCGCACCTAGCACATAACTCTCGTCCTCATAATTAACGCCGCTATACTTAAACTCAGACGAGAAGCCAGAGACGGTCTTTGCTTTGCGGCCAGTTGGCTTCGTAAAGTAATCTTTTATTGCGACCATCGTGGCATTGTCGGCGCTTTGTGAGGCTGCAAAATCGCTTATCGCGGCATAAACTTTGTCGCGCGAACTCTTATCAAGTGGGAAGTAATCAGCAACGAGCATTGAATTGTCCGTAATTGTGCCAGTTTTGTCGACGCAGAGTACATCGACGCGCGCTAGCGTTTCAATGCATTTCATATCGTGTAACAGGACTTTCTTTTGAGCTAGTTTCGTTGCTGAAATTGCCAAAGCCACGCTAGACAAAAGGAATAGGCCTTCTGGTATCATGCCGATCACGGCTGCGACTGCTGATTGTACGCCAGCTTGCGCTCCGGCATGCTCGAAAAAATAGCGCTGTATAAATATTGCGCTGCCAATTGGAATGATTGCAATACCAGCAATCATAACAATGCGGTTTAGTGAACGAATGATTTCGGATTGTTCTTTGTTTTTGATCTTTTTCGCTTGTAACGTAAGTTGTGAAATATATGAATCGGCGCCAACCTTTGTTAGTCTAGCGTAGCATTCACCAGACACAATAAAGCTGCCGGACAGCAATTCGTCGCCGGCCTTCTTTTTAATTTCGTCCGCCTCGCCGGTGAGTAGGGCTTCATTAACGGCAACCGCACCATGTATTATTTCCGCATCGGCAGGTATTTGGTTCCCGGCACGGAAGACGACGACGTCGCCAAGCACGAGCCACTCAGCATTGATACTTTTTTCTTCACCGTCGCGAATTACGTGTGCCACTGGCGCATTCAACATTGTCAGTCGGTCGAGTGTAATCTTGGCGCGGATCTCTTGAAAAATACCAATCAAAGTATTTGCGATAATAATCGGTAAGAATGTAATATCGCGCCAAGAACGAACAAGGCAAAGTAAAACCGCAATTGCTAAGAATACGAAGTTAAAATATGTAAACACGTTCGTAATAATAATCTTGCCGATAGATTTCGAAGGCGGCTTTACGGCAGTGTTTGCTTTGCCGGCAAAGCGTAATTTGCGAGCTTGCTCATCGGTCAGTCCGTGCTTGTAGTCGATATGAGCGGAGGAATCTTTCTGAGACATATCTTAATTTTAGCGCAGAAAAGTTCGAATATCTACGTACCGTCGCACAATAAACGCAATTCCGTTTAAGCTATAGGTGTTATACTATTTCCATGGCTAATAATACAACTGCGAATAAAACTGACAAGCGCCGAAATATGGCTTCGGATAATGAGACGAGAAACATTTATGAGCAAAACCCAATTCCAGAGCGCAAAGTAAATCTAACTACAACGATAATCATAAGTGCGGTTACGCTAATTGGCGGCCTCGCCTTAGGCTTGAACTGGGATACTCTTGAAGCGCAATTCGCGCCATATCTTGGCGGCAAAAAAGTTGCAGCCGAAATTGATTTTTCATCGCTAAATTCCGTTTATAAGAAACTCGCCGAAGAATACGATGGCGACCTCGATAAGAGTAAAGTTATCGAAGAGGCGAAGCGCGGCCTCGTAAATGCCGCCGGCGATACCTATACTTACTATCTAAATGCAGTTGAAGCCGAAGAATTCCAGAAAGACCTTAGCGGCGATGTTGGCGCTGGGATTGGCGTCGAGATTGGTGAGCGCGACGGTGTTGTAAAAGTTTTGCGCACGACTCCAGACAATCCTGCACGCAAAGCTGGCGTCTTAGCGGGCGATATTATTTACAAAGCTGATGGTGAAGACATTTCCATGCTTAAAGTTGATGATATTGCAAAAAAACTCCGTGGTGCCGCAGGTACAAAAGTTAAACTAACTGTCCTTCGCAATAATAAAGAGAAAGAATTTGAGCTCACTCGCGAGACAATCAATAATGTCTCGGTCTATAGTGAATATAAAGATAAAACCGCAATTATTACTATTACGCGTTTTGATCAAGATACTGGCAATCTTGCGCGCAAAGCTGCAAAAGAGGCAATCGACAAATCATGCGACAAGTTCATTATTGATCTGCGCGGTAATGGCGGTGGCTACGTTAGCGCCGCAAAGGAAGTTGCTTCACTTTGGGTTGATGGGAAAATTGTTGTCGAGCAACGTTCTGCGAGTGGAGCTTATAACGAGAAGACTTACGCCAACTCGAATAGTGCGATTCTTGCTGGCAAGAAAACAATTGTTCTAACCAACGGCTCGACTGCTAGCGCGAGCGAAATTGTTGCTGGTGCGCTTCAGGATTATGGCCTCGCGACCTTGATTGGCGAAAAAACCTTTGGTAAGGGAAGTGTCCAGGCGCTTGAAGAGTTACCGGGTGGCGACTTGCTTCGTGTTACGGTTGCAAAATGGTACACGCCAAACGGCAAAAATATCAACGGCGAGGGTATCAAACCGGATAAGACCGTTGAACGTACGTTTGAACAAATTAACAAAGATGAAGATCCTCAGCTTGACGCTGCATTAAAATATTAGGTATTCTTTAGATAAAAAGGAGGAGTCATGGAAGAAAATACCGAGAGTCAGCCATCCGGCAAACCAGAGTTTGATGTTTTTCAGTGGGCGAATAATGTCGATGAGATCAAAAATAATGTTTCGGTCGAGCTGTTCTTGTTTAATAAGAACTACACGCCGTACAAGGTCCGCTATTCGGATGCTTTGATGCAGGCAATTCGCGCAATGTTTATGCTTGAGGCGGTCGAATATGTCATCAAAGAAGCGGATAAAGGTCTCGAATGTCGTGAATATGAGCTATCTGACGGCGAGGACAAGGTGATCTATCGCATTGCACTTGATAAAGTAGGTCGCGCCGAAACGCTCATTCATCTCATCGAAAACGAGTACAAAGACATTGCCTACTTTACCGATGACGAGTATGAGTTTAAACGCGTTAAGGGTATTGTTGCGAAGTTTAGCTATCCTGGTGATGACGGTCAAAAGTCATTCTATATCGCTAAAAACATTGCTGCGAGTGCCGCTCTCAAGGGAAAGCTAAGCTGGGAATTAAACGGTGAGAGCTTCGAGCCGCTTACGGCTGATCTTGCGATTAAGGTCCCAGAGGGCAACGAAACGGCAATTGTCGATGGTCAGATTGTAATCTTCAATCAGTCGAAGTTTGAAAAGCTATTCCAGTACGATTTTAAGCAGCAATTAATTTCCGAGCAGAAAGCAAAAGAGCTCGAAGAAGCATATAAGTTGAGCTTCCCTGAGGGGTTGACGCTAAATGCATTGCTTGAGGACAAAAAGCCGCTCGTAAAAAAGCTTCAAAATGTCGAAATCGGCGAAATGACTCAAGAGCAGCTACTTGATTACGCGGATGAGATGCAACTAGAACTCATGACTGACGATGACGGTAAGATTATTATCATGGACGACAAAGATTTGAATATGTTCGTGAACCTACTCGGCGAAGATTATTTTGTCTCACCAGTGAATGGCCGCCGCTATGAAATCAAGAGCAAAAAGTTGCTCGACGAGCCAGAAGGCGAACCTCCACGCGGATAATATGCTAGTCGATACGCATACCCATATCCATGACGATAAAGATCGCGCCGGCAGCGCTGAAGAGATTTTTGCGCATTCGCATATGCAGGGCGTCGATAAGATAATTACCATCGGTACAAGCCCAAAAGATTCGCTGAATGCGCGCGATTTTGCTGAAAAATGGGCGGCAAAAGGCGAGAATATCTATTGGACTTACGGCTATCATCCGAATGAATATTATGAAAAAGATCGCCAAAATCTCGCTGATGACATCAAAATCGCGTTAGAGGCTATTAAGAGTGCGCAGAATGTCGGCATTGGCGAAATCGGCTTGGACTACCACTTTGACGGCTACGATGTCCAGATGCAACGAGAATTGCTTCTAGAGATGCTTCAGCTTGCGCAAGATTATCGCAAACCGGTATCTTTTCATGTTCGCGATGCATTTGATGACTTTTGGCCAATTTTTGATAATTTTCGCCTAGTCACATCCGTGATGCACTCATTTTCAGATAGTAAGAAGAATCTTAGCGAAGCTTTGCGCCGTGACCTATATATTGGCGTCAATGGTCTATCGACTTTTGCTGATATTGCGCATGCTCCTCTCGAGAGAATCGTGCTTGAAACTGACGCCCCATACTTGACACCGAGGCCATTTCGTGGTACAATGAATAAGCCAGGCTATGTTAGGAATATAGCCGACTGGGCGGCCGAGTATTACAAGGTGGAACTCGGTACCGTGGCATCGATTACTACTAAAAATGCCCAGAATATCTTCAATATCTAAGGAGAGAGGTCAGTTATGGACGAAGAATATGACGCAGAGTTCCATTTGCCGATAAATCCGGCATTTCGGGCCACACCTGATGTTTCGGCTGTTGCTGAAGCAGCAAAAGTGACTCCGATCGCGGAAGCTCCGGAGCCTCGTATTTTGGATTCCTCGCAGCCGGCCGAAAGGTTGAGCGATCAGGCCCTCTTCGATGAGCTCAATTCTGTCTCCGAGGAGATAACCGCATGTCGAAATCGCATCTTAAGCAATATCTCTTAGGCAATCTACGTCGCAAACCAAATATAGACGCTCGCCGCGAAGCAGTAGAGCGCGATCTTATCAATGCCGAGTCTGCGCTCGGTCGCACTCTTTTTGGCGATGTAGCGCCGGGCCATCGACGTGAATTCTTCTACTACAAGAAGAATGTTTGGATTTGGCACGAAGATGGCGTAACAATCCGCTATGAAGTGCGACAAAATGGCGTTTTTAAGAGTACTGGCGGCGGCCGCTATGAGAAAATTACCGGCGACGAGCTGGAGCACTTCCGTGCTGCAGCGAAGGCTTATCTAGAGTTGGTAAAGCCTCGGATTTACGGATAATAAACAATACGAACGGTATCGCAAACGATAGGACTGCTACGAGCGGCATCATTAAATCCTGCCGGTCGATATAAGCAAAGACCAACAACGGAATAATGCTAAGTACTCGCCCGAGACATAGCCAAAGCTCACTCAGAATCTCAATCTCAATTCGGTACGCATCATCATGTACCGATTTTTTCATGACATTCTGGATATAGACGCCGAATATCGTGCTGCTATAAAGCACATGTACGACCGAGCGCAAATATATGAATAGAATAATCGCAATTAGGAAATTTCCAGGGTGGAATATTGCGGCAATTGGCAATAATATGGCGGGCGGCAAGAAGGTATAGATAAGCAGGCCGCGTTTTGTTGGCGATTTTATGCGACGATATGCTAATAATAAGATAATAGCAACAATCGACGCGGCGGACTGATAGCCTCCAAGTGCGATATCGGAATTGCTTGAACTATATACGTTTAATTGCGACACAATCTCATAAGCGCAGCCCGTCATTGCCATTCCGCGTAGCGTTTGTAGCCAGAGCACACGGCGTACTGGCTTATGGTTTACAGCAAATTTTAATGCATCGCTAATCGGGCGCGGCTCAAGACGTATTTTGCGTGTTGGCTGAAAGAGAATAGAAAGAAGCACTTGCACTATCGATATAACTAAAATAATGTTCGCCGCCTGACGATAACCGGAGTCAGAAATCACTAGGCCGAGCACGAACGGCATAACAATCTTTGTGATTTCATTTAGGATAAGTTTGAGGCTACTGAAACGCACGCGCTGTGCATTGCTGACTTCTTTAACTTCGAGAAATTCCTTTGGTCGCCAGTATAGTTGCGACTCAATCCCGGAAAGCAAGCCGATAATCAGTGGAAAAAGCGGAAAATTCGGATCAATTGTGACAATTGCGGCGACACGCGCGATACTAAATAGCATACTAGCGCGCCATGCGCCCACCGGATGCGAGCGGATGATGTCGGCGAGAAGAATACATAATATCCCGCAGAATGCATATGCGGAGGCCTCGTAGCTCAAGTAGCCGACGAGTGAATTCTTGATTGATATACCAATCATGAAAGACATCAAAAAAATACCCACAAACGATGACTTACTGTTGTATAGCACGTCGATTGCAATCATGACGTTCTCGTTCGTGCGGAGTTTTCCGAGCTTCTGTAAGATTTTCGGCATACATGCGTATTATACACTAAAATGCTTATGCTTTGCGCGCTCGGTGACGGCATTTTGCATTTTTCTAAAAATGTTATAATGTATGTATGATTTATTTAGACTATGCCGCAGCTACGCCGCTTTCAGAAAAAGCTAAAAAGGCAATGATGCCTTATTTTGACGAGAAGTTTTTTAACCCATCTGCGGCATATCTTCCCGCAGTGGACGTTCGCCGTGATTACGAAAAAGCAAAAGCCGACATTGCGCACGTGATTGGCGCTAAGGGCGCAGATTTAGTAATGACTTCGGGCGCTACCGAGGCGAACAGCTTAGTTTTTTCGGCGATTCCGGATGATGCCGAGGTTCTTGTTTCGGCTGTTGAGCATCCATCGATTATTGAGAATGCAAAACGCAAAAAATATCAGATTATCGCTGTCGACGAAAATGGCTATATTACGCTAGACGACTTGAAGAACAAGATTACGCCACGCACGCAATTGGTGTCGGTGTGTTTAGCGAGCAGTGAGCTTGGTACAGTTCAACCACTCAGCGATATCTCGCGCATTATTGATACTGAGCGAACGCGTCGCGCATTCGCCGGCGAGAAGACGCCGCTATATTTTCATAGCGACGCATCGCAGGGCTTAGGATTGATGGAAGTAAAAGTCGCGCGTCTCGGTGTAGATTTGCTGACGATAAATGCCGCAAAAGTTTATGGACCAAAAGGTATTGGCGCACTTTACGTTGGCCATAATGTTCGCCTCGTGCCGCAGAATTATGGTGGCGGACAAGAGATGGGCTTACGCAGCGGCACGGAAAATGTGCCCGCGACCGTCGCATTTGCAGCTGCTATTAATGAGGCGGAAAAGCACATTGCTTCAGAGCGCCGCCGATTACAACAACTCCGCACAAAGTTTCGAAACGAGCTAAGTAAGATTGATGGAGTTGCATTTGTTGGCAAAGAAAAAACGCAGCTCGCGAACTTCTTGCCAATCAGTGTCCCGGGCTTAGATGCCGAGCGACTGATTTTTATGCTCGAAGAGCGCGGTATCTATCTATCGACTGGCGCCGCTTGTGCTGCGAGCAAAGGCGAACGCTCGCCAGCACTTCGAGCAATTGGGCTCGACGACCGGACGATCGCAGGCTCGCTTCGTATTACGATGGGGCGTCAGACTAGTGAACAGGACATTATTGACGCAGCGAAACAAATCGCCGACGTCGTCGAGAAAGAACGTCAGCGATTGAATGCAATTGGCTAATAGTTATATTGGTTAATACTACCGCCACCCGGCGACAGCGAATAGCCTCGCCTCCAGCTATTATTTAGGGCGTCGAGCGCATCCTCTGCGCTCATCATGCCTTCACGCAGCTCTGCGGCACGTTCATCGGTCACCGTTCCATTTTGCACATCATCCTCATCATCATTCTCGCCACTCTCGACGCCATTCATTTTTTCAATTGTGCTACTGCGCTTTTTTGTGATTCTATTCTGTGCAGAAGCGGCGTTCTTATCAAGACTGTTTTGCGGCGATACTCGATTGAT
Source organism: uncultured Candidatus Saccharibacteria bacterium (assembly GCA_946187605.1). GTDB lineage: Bacteria > Patescibacteriota > Saccharimonadia > Saccharimonadales > Saccharimonadaceae > UBA2834. The sequence goes on along the minus strand of CAMHRH010000016.1, from coordinate 1,454 downwards.
ACAATTATCCTCATATAACACGCCTTCGGCGCGATTGTACAGCAACAAGGCTTGGTCGTACTTAGCCAAGATTGACGCCTCGTCGGCCTGTATTTCGATGCTATAGGATAGATTTACGCGAATTTGGCATAGTTTCTCATATGGCGGATTCTGACGGAGACTTTCGCGCAGATCTGCTTCGGCTTTCGCCCCTTCGTTATTGCGAATATATGCCGTCCCAGAGTCATAAAAAGCAATATATGGCTCAATAATATTAGCGAATTTCTGCATTTGGCTAAGATTCACATCAACATCGGCTGAGCCCTCATAATTGATTCGATACAATACATCAAATGTACTTGGACGAATACAAAATAAACCGACCATTGCCAAAACAAGCACGGGGCCAATTGAAGTAAGGAGCATTTTTTTGCGTCGTTTTTTGCGCACGCCCTCCTGATCGATAATAGTAGGGTCAAGATTAATCATTTTACCGCCTTTCTTTCGCGCATGAGAGTATTAAGAATCTCATATAAGTCCCACAATATCAACGCAATCGCGCCAATCATGAAAATCCAATATAAATCCTCATAGCTCGATACATTAGTGTCAGATTTCTTGTAAGTTACCATTATGTCGATGAAATTGTCGGTATTATTAAAGATGTCGTTAGATTGAAGGCGATTATAATAATTAATCCCCAAGTTTTGGCTGATTTGTTTTAGCTTCTGCTCGTCCAATTTTGAAACGTGCTCCTCGCCAGTGCTGTTTTTTATATAGCTATATTCATCAATCTCGCCATGATAATCAATAACTGGGACCTTGCCGCCAGTTGTGCTGCCATATCCAATCACGGCGCCGCCAACGATTGAATCTTTGAAGTCGCTCGCTATGCTTTCGGAGACGTCATTATCGTCTTCACCATCACTCATGAAGAAAACAATACTGCTGCGCTCCGGGAAACGTGTATTATACTGCTTAATCTGCTTCGCGGAATAGTTTAGCAGCTCGGCCGAGTTGGATTTCGTACTTAATGCGCTGTTTTTTGGCTTTAACGAATTGGCGTATGAATAAACGGCGTTGATGTCGTTCACGAGTGGGAGCGCACGCCTCACGCTATAATCCGCAGCAACTACGCCGAATTTGGCGCCAGGGAATAGGTCGGCAATTTTCTTTATATCTTCGGCAACTTTCTCGTAGCGTCGCTTTGAGCCCTGCTCGATGTCTTGTACTGTCATACTGCCGGTATTGTCTACGATGAAGAACACGTTAATATTGCTCAGGTCACGTTCCGAATGTCCTCCAGTTACGACCGGGCGTGCAAGCGTGATTAATACGAGCACCAAAATGCCAATTCGGCGAAATATGCGTATTTTTCGAAAACTCTTGCGAGTAATGCAGAACACAGTAAAAATAGCTAGAGCTATGCCTATTATGGCTAGAACAATTCCGGGTATATATGGGGCAAAAATCAT
>CAMHRH010000015.1 GCA_946187605.1 uncultured Candidatus Saccharibacteria bacterium | reverse complement strand
CGCGCCAGATCCCGGCGGCGCTTCTCGTCCCCCGCGCCCAGACTGTTGCCGGTGCGCATGAGCGAATTGACGGTATTGAGAACTTGAATAAAGTAATCGTAATTGACCAGTCGCCAATTGGCCGTACTCCGCGCTCGAATCCTGCTACATATACGGGGATTTTTAATAATATTCGTGAGTTATTTGCGGAGCAACCGGAAGCGCAAGTGCGTGGGTATAAAGCTGGACGATTCTCTTTTAATGTGAGAGGCGGGCGTTGTGAAAAATGTCAGGGCGATGGTGTGCTGAAGATTGAGATGCACTTTTTGCCAGATGTATTCGTAACCTGCGACGTATGCCATGGTAAACGTTATAATCGTGAGGCGCTCGAAGTGAAGTTTAAAGGTAAGACAATATCCGACGTGCTTGATATGACAGTCGATGAGGCGGTCGAATTCTTTGATGCTTTGCCGAATATTGCGAACAAGCTGAAGACACTACAAGAGGTTGGGCTGGGCTATATTCGTCTAGGTCAGCCGGCAACGACTTTTTCTGGTGGCGAGGCGCAGCGCATTAAACTGGCGACCGAGTTGAGCCGCCGTTCGACCGGAAAGACCCTTTACATTCTCGACGAGCCAACGACGGGCCTTCATACTGATGACGTGAAACGCTTGCTCGCAATTCTACAGCGCTTGGTTGATGGCGGCAATTCGATGATAGTGATCGAACATAACTTGGACGTAATCAAGTCGGCGGATTGGATTATTGATATGGGGCCAGAAGGTGGCCAGGGTGGCGGTAAAGTTGTGGCAACAGGCACGCCCGAAGATGTGGCACGCAACGAGAAGAGTGAGACTGGTCGGTATCTAAAAAATATCTTGTAGCGCAATTTGCTTATGCTTGATTTTACCTCTATTCTATCTTAGAATATAGAGTAGGTTTTAAAAATAGGAATTAATCTAATGAGTGAAGAAAAATTAGCGCTCACTAAGCGCGAAGTGTCTGGTAAAAAAGTAAAGTCTTTGCGCGAGCAAGGCATTATTCCGTCAGTTGTTTTTGGTGAAAAAGAACCAATTATGACGCAGTCCGAATATAACGAGACCGAAAAAGCGGTCCGCGTTGCCGGTTATCATTCGCCAGTTGATTTGACGATTGATGGCAAGAAGCAGATGGCGCTTGTTAAGAACGTTGCTTTTGATCCAGTCAAACACAAGATTTTGAATATTGAATTCCAGGCTATTAGCGCGAACGAGGTTGTCGAGGCAACCGCGCCGATTAAGGTTGTCAACTTTGAATCTTCTGACGCCTCGAAGGCGCATCTTGTTCTGTCTCAGGTTCTAGAGGAGATTGACGTCAAGGCTAAGCCGGCAGATCTCCCAGAAGCAATCGAGATTGACGCTTCGAAGCTTGCTACTGTTGACGATGGTTTAACGGTTGCAGATATTGTTCTTCCGAAGGGTGTCGTATTTGCCGATAAGGATATTGATACCGAGATGGCAATCGCTAACGTGTATGACCCGGCCGAAGAAGCTGCTGAGCGCGATGCAAAAGCCGAGGCTGATAAGGCTGCTGACGAAGCTAAGGCTGCTGAGAATGAAGCAGCAGAGGCTGAAGCTGCTGCTGAATAATAGTTCTAAGGGCGCCCGTAATAATGCGGGCGCTTTTTTGTTGTGAAATAATTGTTGTTTGTTGTCAATAGGCCTTGTTCGCTATGAAAAGTGGCGAAAATATGTTATATTATTTAGACAATTAAGCACATTCGGTGCTTAAAATTTTTTGTCCAAAATAGGAGGTACATTAAAATGAGTGAAGTAAGAACTTTGTCGTCTGAAGAGGTTGCGGCCTTAAAGTCGGTCTCGCCGTTTACTGGGCGGTATCAGTGGGTTAGCGTGGCGCTGGAAGAGTATTTCGGCGAAGGTGTTGGCCTGCAGCGTCATCGCCTGCGCGTAATGGTGAGTTGGCTGCGCTATATCTTGAGCCATCCTTCGATATTTATCGATTCGTCTATCTTGGAAAGATATAAGCGTAGCGGGCATAGTCCTTGGGTATTTGACGATGCGATAGATTTTCTTTCTAAGCTAGTAAATACTGCCGATAATGATCCGTTGCCGATGGCGATTCGCATTAAAGAGATTGAAAAGGAGTGCAATCATGATGTAAAGGCGGTAGAGATATATATTGCCGAAAAACTCACCGATGCTGGCTTTGGAGATTTATGCAGCTATATTCACCTTGGCTGCACATCTGAGGATGTTACAAATATCGCTTATGCCTGCTCGATAAAAAATGCGATAAATGAAGTATTATTATCGTCAGAAGGGCGTTTTGCTGGCGTAATGGCCGAGTTATCGAGAATGATTGAGGAATATGCTGATGTTCCGATGTTGTCGTTAACGCATGGTCAGCCAGCTACTCCGACAACTTTTGGTAAAATGCTCTCTACGTATTATGCGCAGTTGGCGCGTTGTCGTGACGGCATTGATGTGATTCGTCCGTCTGTGAAATTTGGTGGCGCAACTGGCAATCTGGCAGCTCTGGTGGCAACTTATCCAGAATGTCGTTGGTCGCAAATAGCGGAGGATTTTGTAAACAGCGAGTATGGTGCTTTTGATTACAATAAGTTCTGCGATCAGATTGAGACGCATGATTGGGTGGCGCGTCTGATGAATGAGCTAAAGATACTTATTGGCGTGTTGCGCGCACTTGATCAGGATATGTGGCAATATATAAGCCGCGGTATTCTCGGTCAGAAAGTTATCGCAAAAGAGGTTGGGTCTAGCACTATGCCTAACAAGGTAAACCCAATTAACTTTGAAAACAGCGAAGGCTTAGCGAAGCTATCTACGGGTATGTTTAGCTCGATGGTGGACGGACTATTATTGAGCAGAATGCAGCGTGATTTGTCAGACTCGGTAATGCAACGTTTTATAGGTGAGCTGTTTGGCTTTGTGCTGCTTGCGCTTGATTCAACTCTGAAGGGGCTGCGTAAGATAGTAGTGAACGAAACAAGAATGCGCGAGGAACTTGATGCGCATCCTGAAGTTTTGGCCGAGGCGATACAAACGAAGCTGCGTTCGCGCGGCGTGCCTAATGCGTATAATCGTCTAAAGGAATTAACGCGCGGCCAGATGGTAACCTTAGAGATGCTGCGAGATTTTATTCGATCTCAGTCTGACTTATCCGATAACGATAAGACGGCATTGCTGGCATTGCGTCCGTCGAACTACATTGGAGAATCTGAGTCAATTGCGCTAGAGGTACTAGAGAAATATAGGCCGATATTCTACTGACACTCAAATCTTTATTCCCTGTCTCTTCGAGGCGGGGATTTTTATTTGGTCGGTTCGGCTTCGACCGGGAAGCGCGAACGATTTGCGATTAAGATTATTCCCTCTACGACACCCCAAATGACGCTCGTAATGAATAAGATTAATCCGACAATTACGACAACATTTAGTGTATCGTCGTAACTCGTGATGTCGATGCATTCTTTGCCATGACGGCACTGATATACGACGAATGCAGCATATATTAGAGGTATAGCGAACATGTCGAAAGTGATTGCGCTATAGATTATATGTCCAAAGGCGCGTTTTGGGCGGTGCATCATGAAGTTATGTATGCCGAGCCATCCGAATAGAATTCCTGCAATACCGCAATACGTAACGCGCTTGCGTGTCAGAGGTTTAGCTTTGCGGCGATGCTTTTTCGTTGACTTTTCGATGGCTTCTTGGAGCTTGCTCTTGATGTTTTTGTGTGGCTTAGTCGGCATTTTTCTTGAGGGCTCTAGCGTTTGCGATTAAACGCTCTTTAAATGCGTTGCGGGCTTCGTCGGCATTTGCGTCATTACCTTTCCAGGCTTTTAGGGCTGGATCCTGGAGTGCGCGTGCATATGAGAATGTGACTGGCCATGGGAATGGTCCGTTGTTTGTGACGGCTTGTAGGTTTTCGGTTGCCTGAGTGACGCTTTGACCACCAGATAAGAATACGACGCCGGCGAGCTCGTGTGGTACATGCTGGCGTAAGACTTGAGCGGTTGCATGGCCGACTTCTGCTGGCGTTGATTGCTTTTCTTGGCGCTTCCCTGCTAGCACCATGTTAACTTTTAGAATACAGCCGGCGAGATTAATCTTTTGTTTTGCGAGTTCATTAAATAGGCAGTCAAGGATTTTGCCAGTGTATTCGATGTTTTGTTCGATAGTATAGTCGCCGTCGTAAACAAGCTCCGGCTCGACAATTGGTACGATATTTTCCTCTTGGCAGTCTTTTGCGTACTGAGCTAGTATTTCGCAGTTCTTTTGAATTGCCATTTGGCTCGGGCTATGGTCGGTTAGTTCGAAAGCGGCGCGCCATTTTGCAAAGCGTGCGCCCATATCATAGTACTCTTTTAGGCGATTCGATAGGCCGTCGAGTCCTTGCGTATATTTTTCGTCTGAGTCGTCAAAGTTAACGAGTCCTTGGTCGACTTTGATGCCAGATATGACGCCGCGATTTTTTAGATAATTAATGAAATTATTGCCATCGTCGGCACTTTGCCGGGCAGTCTCATCGAATAGTATCACGCCGCTGACGTATTTTTCGAGTTCTGGCGTCGTGAAGAATATGTTGCGATAATTGCGGCGATGTTGTTCGTCGTCGGGGATATTCATTGATTCGAATTTTTTATGAATACTTCCGCCGGATTCGTCTGCGGCTAGGATTCCTTTTCCTAGGGTCATAAGTTTTTTTGCGGTGTTCTCGATTTCCATGTTTGATGTGCTCCGATTAGATTTTTTCTCGACGCGGTAATAATCGTCAGCGATTGCTTTTTCGAGAGTGCTGAGATTAGAAGTATTACTTAGTTTTGAGCTTTCGGCGTTTTCGCGTGCGAGCAGTAGGGCCTCGCCAGGTTCTTTGCCTAGTATTAAGGCGCCAAATACTGATGCGGCGATAGTTAGATGAGAGGAGAATTTTGTCATAAGGTCAGACTTATTATCGAGCGACCAACCGACGTTGCGGCCAAGATATTCGATATGGTTCTTACTTATTCTGACGCAGTCTTTACTGTCCGCGAAGGATTTTGTATTTGTGATAATAAGTGCCGAATGGTTAATCAGATTTTGGATATGCGGTGCGTTCTGGTTTGTGTGGTTATCTATGAAATAAGCAAGTTTAGTATCCTGGCTAAGATTGAGGTAATTGATGATTTCTTCTGCGACTTTTGGCGAAATGACGGCAGAGCTATCGAGGTAAATCCAGTCAGGTGCTTCGGCTGGGGCTTCCCAGATTGAGTATGCTGGCTCACTAGCTTTTAGGATGCTAGTATTATTGTCTTGGCATAAGATGTAGCGATAAGTAGTTTGTACATCCTTCGCGATAAATTGCCCATCGAGGAAGGTCGCTGGCGTGCCAGAGATGCTTGCGTTTATGCCGAAGCGACTCAGGACCTCTAGGCTAATACTTACGCCGCCGTAAATGCTGACGCGAGAGTAATAATTATGTTTACTGCCGTTAAATGAAAGATCAAGCCATTTGATGTCGTTTTGGTCAGTCTCGAAATGATTACTGCGATTATCTAGGCGAAGATAGACGTCTTTGAAGACATTTCCGACGATGAGGACTTTTTTCATGGTGTTGTCTTAGCGGCGGCTCAACTTTATATATTTAACAGCACTGAAGCAGAATAGGACGATGCCGAATAGTATGATGATGCTGCTAATGATTGGGTCGAGAGTTGCTGGGTTTTTGGTCGAGTCTGCAGCGGAGGTAGCGTCTGCGTCATCAACCTTTTTGCCGTCGATACTAATAATCTTGTCGAGATTTCCGTTTGCGTCAGTAGTAAAGACGACCTCATGCGTTTCATGCGTGCCATTGCCATACTCGACGTAAACACTTAGCGTATATTCGGAGTTTGGATCTAGACTTGTTATAGGGGAAATGCCGGAAATAGTATTACCTTCGATGTGGAGATTTGAAGTATCTATATCTATGTCGGTTGCGCCATTTGCGTCGGTGTCGTTTTTCCGAATAGCTGCACTAATGCGAGCTATACCGCCGTTTTCTGCTGCTTTGCCCGATTCGTCGGTGTATGTGAATGAGCCGTCTTCTTTATTAATTGTAATGGTTGGAGTCGCGCTGCTGCTCTTAGTGCTGTTCTCTGGTTCTTCTCCAGCGATAATATTGAATGCGATTACGCCCGTACGGTCAATTGCTCCGGCGAAAGGTTCTCCGGTCGTTGGGTCGATGGTTGTTGGGGTTGTTATTGTCATTCGGGCTAAAACTGTATAGTCATCATCGTCGTCAAGGTTAGAGTATACAAAGTGCTGCGTCATCGCTGAATAGGCGCTTCCATTCGTCGTGCTTGACGCTGAACTTTCGGCTGTCGGCGTTTCGCCTGGCAGAGTATCCAGGTAATTTGGGTTTACATTAGTTAACTCGGAAGTCTTTGCGACTTTGACCTCGCTTTGCTTGTTCGAGCCGTTTGGGGCGCATAATGCTATGGAAAATTTGACAGCATCGTCGTCCGTAATCGTGGCATTTCCAAAGCTGATAGTGGCGCCTCCGTCGGCGCAATTATCTTTATTTAGGCCCTGAGTATAGCTAGAGTTGCTGATCATCGATATATAATGTTTGGCTGCGGCATGGACGGGCGCGACGGTTGCGCTAGCCAGCAATAATGCGCTTATAGAAAAAGCACTGATTCTTTTGAAAGATGTTTTTGTGATAGACATATTTTGACCTTATATTATCTAAGGTCTATTTTAGCATAAGCGTAATTGTTTTTAAAGGATTAGAGCTCTCCCCAGTCATGGCCGATTTTGACATCGACGGCTAATTTGACTGGGAGATTTGGGGCGACTTGTTCCATTTTTGTGCGTAGTAATTCGGAAATTTTTTCAGCATCCGATTCGTTACACTCAATGATTAGGGAGTCGTGGATTTGGAGAACTAGCTTGGCGCTGTCTGGCAGGTCTGCGTCGACGGTGAGCATAGCGGTTTTCATTAAGTCGGCTTCGGTGCCCTGGATTGGCATATTGGCAGCGGCGCGCTCGGCAGCGCTACGCACGATAAAGTTTGGTGCCGATAAGTCTGGTGTCGGGCGGCGACGCCCAAATAGAGTTTCGACGTATCCGGCGGCTCTACCCTGTTCTAAAGTTTGGTTAAGATATTTGCGAATTGGGGCGCGCAGTTCAAAATAATTGTCGATAAAATGCTTTGCCTCGGAGAAAGTCATATTTGCGGCATCAGAGAGACCTTTGGGACTCATGCCGTACAGGACGCCAAAGTTAATAACTTTAGCAGCGCGGCGTTGGTTTTTTGTGACCTGATCGAACGGCACGCCAAAAGCGTCGCTGGCGGTTTTGGTATGAATATCTAATCCGGAGTTGAAATCCTCAATTAGCTTTGCATCGCCACTTAGTGCGGCGGCGAGACGGAGTTCAAATTGGGCGTAATCAGCAGAAACAAATATTTTGCCTTTGTCGGCAACGAAGCAGTTGCGAATACGTTTGCCGTCATCGCTTCGAACGGGAATGTTTTGGAGATTTGGGTTTATGCTGGATAGGCGACCGGTTGCAGTGACGTTTTGTGTGAATGTGGTGTGAATGCGGTCGTTTTTGTCGGCGAGTTTCGGCAGAGGCATTATATAGGTGCTGAGCAGCTTTGCGACTTCGCGATAGCGCTCAATTTTAGGGATGATAGGATGGAGGTCGCGGAGTTTGTCGAGTTCTTTCGCGCCAGTAGAATACCCGCGCGAAGTTTTCTTTATGCCCTTTGTTGGGAGCATTAGCCTTTCAAAAAGGACTTCGGATAATTGAATTGGCGAATTAATATTAAAACTTTGTCCGGCCAGTTCCTGTATTTCTTTTTCGAGTACCGCGGTCTCTTCGCTGAATTCTTTATTGAGAGCGTCAAAGCGTGATTGGTCAATTTTAACGCCAGTCTGCTCCATTTTATAGAGAACCGGGATGAGCGGAAGGTCGAAATCCGTGGCAATTCTTTCGAGTTTCGGTGTCGTGGCGAGTAGCTGGCGCTGTTTAATATATTCATTTGTATTTGCAGTTGGAATAGCTAGCTCAAGCTGATCGTTTTTACGTGCGAGAGGATCGATAAGAAAACTAACTTGTCCAAGATCCCAATATGGACGGCCGGCGAAAATTTCGTCTGCGAGGCTCTTGTTGTCGTGCATATCAGACTTGACGTCATAGCTAAGATATAAGTTTTTCGGTATTTTTATGTCAGTATCGCTTGGCTTGATATCTGTTGTGTTTTTTACAACATTATCTGGGGCTACAGTGTTTTCTGTATTTGGGAATAATTTCTTGAACTTTTTGACTAGCGAATTGAACTGATATTTTTCTAGTGTCTCTATAACGTCGTTTGGCTTAAAATCGGCGAGCTTTGTGCCGGAAGGATCGAATTTGACTGGTGCGTCAAACTGGATTTGGGCTAGTTGTTTGCTGATATAGGCTAAGTCTTTGCCGTTTTTTAATTTTTCGCCAGTTGCGCCTGGGATTTCTTCTATGTGGGCGTAGATATTATCAAGCGTCTCGTATTGTTGCAATAATTTGACGGCGCCTTTTTCGCCGATGCCAGGAACGCCCGGTATGTTATCGGACGAATCGCCCTTGAGGCTCTTGAGATCGAGGAACTGGGACTTTTTGAGGCCGTATTTTGCCTCTATGGTTGGAATATCGAATTTTTGAACGTCACTAAAACCGCGTTTTAGTTGATACATATGAATATCGTTATCTACAATTTGGAGCATATCAAGATCGCCAGAAATGATTTCGACGCGAACGCCTTGCCTGTCGGCGTCTTGGGCGAGCGTGCCAATAATATCATCAGCTTCATAATCGTCGAATTCGTAGAGTGGAATATGAAAGGCTTCGAGTAGCTCCATTAAAAAAGGAATTTGTGCATAGAAGTCGTCTGGTGCGGGTTTGCGGTTGCCTTTGTAATCGGGATAAATTGCACGACGGCGACGAATATTAGTCTTGGGCTTGTCCCATGCGACGGCGATATATTCTGGCTCAAGTTTTTCAATAATCTCAATTAGCATGGCGGCAAATCCGTAAACTGCGCCGGTCGGCGTGCCGTCCGGAAGTGCAAGGTGTCCCATTGCGTAATAGCCACGGTAAAAAACGCTTTTGCCATCGATAATTGTTAGATTATCTTTCATGCATCAATTATATCATTCAAAGTTTTTCTAGATAACGGTATAAGGTGTTATAATGCCTGCAGAGATTAAGTCTCGGACCTTATAAGTAGATGTTTCCGATTTTGAATAATTATGGGAGGGATTTTTATGGCATTATGCGGAGACACAATAAAGGAGTTAATAAGAACTCGGGGTTTAGTGCGTGATGAAGGTGGCGCAGTTTTCGATTTGAAGACTAGTAGAGAGATGCCTTATCTTGATTACGTAATCAGTAATGTTGGCGCAGATAATCTTGACGTAAGAATCGGTTATGAGTTTAAGCGCTTGAAGACTTCAGGTCTTAGCTACATTGACCTCGTGAGCGAATACGAGTATGAGAAGCTTCCGCTTTCGGAAGATGGCTTCTTTTACCTCCAGAGCGGCGAGTTTTGTCTTGCGACGACGATGGAATATATTAGATTGCCTAGCATGATAAAGGCGCAAATAGATTCTCGTTCGTCGATTGGTCGGCGTGGGCTTGTAATTCAGAATGCGACCCACATTCATGCAGGTTTCGAGGGACGTATAACCTTGGAGTTAAAAAACGAGGCTGCCGCTGCGATTCGCATAAAACCGGGCGACATTGTCGGTCAGATTATCTTTGATTATCTCGATAAGGAGACCTCGAATCCGTACGATGGCGTATTCCAGGGGCAGGATGGTGTGACCGAGCCGCGTTCTAGTTTGGCGGACCTGTTTAAGTAAGGAATTCTAGATGCTTCATTTTATTTTTTCTCCTTTATTTTAGGGCGCCGCGCGATGTCTATATGCGGCGCCCTTTCACTGCTCAGAGCGAATGGTCGAGATAGCGCGTAGAGCCGAAAGGAATTTTGCAGCGTACTTGTTCGGTATTTAATGTATCTGCACAATGGATTTTGCGCGCGCCGAAGCGTAGATTAATTGCGTCCTCGGCCTTACAGAGTGCGATGGCGCGCTCTTTTTTATTTTGTTCGAAACATAATTGTGGATTTGATGTTGCCTGGAGTTTATATAAGGTTATGCCGATAATGCGTACTGGACTCGGAAGGTTCCGAAAGAGTTGGCGTGCGATTGCTATGATGTCGTGATTGCTATTTATGGCGTCTTTGAGGATGATTTGTTGATGTTTCTGAATGTCGTCGTAGCCATAAGTCCATAAGTAAATGCCACGTGCGTAGAGATGTTTGCTGCGCAGGCGATAACCGACATCTTCGGCGAGATGCAAAATGCGGGCTTCGGTTTCGGAACGGCTGAGCGTGCGGCTTTCAAGAACATATTGGCGGCCGATGCTTTTTATGTTGCTTTTTATATCGTCGACTTCGATGCCGCGGAGTCGTTTATACCACTTAGAGCCGTCGATGCTTTTGCAGACCAATTTGACAAGTGTTTGTTCGTCGGCATCCAAGAATTGTAACGGCGTAAAGATGCCGACGGCGTTAAGTCTGGCTGCCATACGTACATTAATGCCTGGAAGATCTGTTAATTTTAGCGTCGTGAAGACTTCGCGTTGGTTTTGACTATTTATTTCATCGAGTCCGTCTGGTTTATGTAGCTCAGCGGCGAGTTTTGCTAGAAAACGATTGCTTGCAATGCCGATATTGCAGCGCATATAGTTGCCAATTTCGGTTTTGAGGCGCTGCTTAATCTCGAGGCCAAGTTTGCGACGATTACATTTATAAATATGTCTTGGAGCATGTTTTAAGTTGATTACGCCTTCGTCGATAGATTTCATCGTAACGTCCGGTGAATAGTCGAGCATAATAGCGCGGAGTTTTTCGTGAACAAAGATGTACTTATCTGGTTCAGTCTCGGCGAAAATGAGGTCTTTGCAAATGCTAGTCGCTTCACGGGCGCGCATACCAACTTTGATACCGAGTGCCTTTGCTTCATAACTAGCAGCAATAATGCAGGCATTCGGCGTGATGCGGTTAGTAATGGCTACTGGGCGCCCGCGAAGCATGGGGCGACATTGCTGCTCGATGGTGGCAAAACACGAATTGAGGTCAATATAAAGAATGTCATTATTCATAGCGGTCCCCCTCGAATTCGAGATACCAGCATAAGGTTTCGCCATCGAGTGTAATGCGATAATCCGCTAGTCCATCGGTAACATCGAAAGCAAAGATGGTTTTGAGCCCGTTATAACGTGGGTGAACGAGGCCGACCTCAGTAACTATTACTTCTCTGCCGGTTTTTGTACGGAAGGCGATTGGGCGACAGTGTCCAAGAATGTCGCGCGAGAAAGTCGCATCGACGTCGATTAGCTCGTGGATTGGTGTTTGATAAGAAGTTTGATTCATAAAAATTCCTAAATAATTACGTTTGCAATGTAGTGACGCAATATTGGCGTCGGAAAAAATATGAATCAAGGCTAGTGACCGAAGTATAGCCCGATGTAGATATTTTAGCATAAAAAAATACCGCCACAAACGTGGCGGTTAAGGAAAGAACAAATAATTAAAAAGTAAAAGTAGAGGTGTAAAGATATTCATGACGGCAAAATGCCTTTAACATCTGGAGCGTCGAATAAACGAGCTTGCTCGACAACAAATGCTATCGTAAAGTCGAGCCCATAGGCCAGCATCTAGTATCTTGCCGCTCTGTGTCAATCATTGGAATCTCCCCCTTTCTTTTAGAACGCTCGGCTCTTTTTTCCTCTCCAAAGTGGTCCTTCTGGAGTAAAAGGTCCACTCTTATATTATATCACACTTTTTATTATTAGTCAATTGCGGCTAAGTATGAAAAAGTCGCCACGTGCTGTGGCGACTGGTAGTGATTACCTTGGATAACTTCTGCAACTATTGCATACGCTATCGTTGTTTAAGGTGTCGCTGCGTCTTCCGCAAATACGGCAAATGCCGTCGTAGTATTTGCTAGAATAACCGCTCATATACGGTACGCAGTTTTTGCAGATGCCATCCTGATTCAGGTCTTGGCAAGTATTGCCGCATCTTCTGCAAGTGCCGTAGCTAACTTTCTCCCATGCCATACATACCGAACCTCCCTTCGATTAAAATGGTGGGTAGTAGATTGCGATAGATATTAGTGATACTACTTGCAAGTATTATACAATAAAAACTACTGTTCGTAAAGTAATGAATCGGCGAAGTCTTTGATGGTTTTATGGTCGACTGTGGCTGGTTCAAAATCAAGCGTTTTAATACGATAATAAACGGCTTTAATTATTTTTTTGAAATATTCGTTTTCGGATTCATTAAATGTTAGCTCAAGTGAGTGAATATGGCTGTTTTTATCGGGACGGATAAAATCAATACGCCCAGTCGTGACGCGGTATCCAGCATAATCGCGGCTGTTCTCAATAAGGTATTTATAGAAATACAACTGGAGCTTTAGTTTGATACTATCGTCTTTGTCATTCCATTTGTACTTAATCTTGCTAGTTTTGAAATCGGCGACGGTGATGGTCTTGCCTTTTTCGTCAATTTCGATGCGGTCAATTTTACCGCCGATTAAAACATCGTCGACCACGATATTTTGACTGAAGAAGCTTCGTTCGGAGTCGGTTTTGGTGCTACGGTATTGGTCGCCACGCGCCTCGAGAAATAGTGGAAGCTCAGCGGCGCCACGGTCGTGCAAATCTTTCTTTTCTGCTTCATCGAAGTTTGACGACTCGACGAGACTTTGGTAGCGAAGATAAGCTTCTTCGTTGCTCAGGTGTTCTTTATTGAGCTGGTCGAGAACTTCGTGAATGAAGTTGCCGTAATCGACTGCAAAACCGCCCTCGCCGCGGATGCCAATGATGTAATTTTCGAAGAATACGGTCGGTCCGCCATATTCGATATCGATAAATGTATTTACGTGAGTAGGCGAAAGGCGGAAGTGCTCGACTTTTGGGCGGTAGAGATTTTTTCGCACTTCGTCGTTGGGTATATAGCTATCGAGCCAGTATTTGGTGGAGATTTCTTTTGGCGTAATTTCATCGCTGGTAGATGGAATAATAGCGATAGCCGTTTTCCTGGACAAATACCGGTTTGAA
>CAMHRH010000014.1 GCA_946187605.1 uncultured Candidatus Saccharibacteria bacterium | reverse complement strand
TTCTGCGCACTCATTAATCAGTCTTTTGGCGTCGCAATGTTGATTATTCCACTCATCGCCGTAGTGGCATTATGCACGAATATCGTAATGTGGTTACTCATTCGCTTCGCGCTTGATGCTATTACCCGCCGCTTCAATAAGAGCGAAAAGAAAAATACCACCAAAAAGCGCTAAAATATCTTTATGGACCCGTCCGAAGATACGCGCAATCTTATTGATAAATTTAAAGGTCTCCCAAACGAGGCGATTGTAGCAGAGCTCGATAAATCCCGCATACCCCTCGAAATCGCCATCGAGAATCTTGCGCACGATTTTAATATAGGGACAATCGTACGCAACGCTAACGCCTTCAACGTGAGCCGTGTGCATATTATTGGTAAGCGAAAATATAACCGTCGCGGCGCAATGGTTACAGATAAGTATCTCCATATCGACCACTTTGCAAACGTAGCCGACTTTGTCGCTGATGCGCATGGGCGCAATATGAAAATAGTTGCCGTCGACAATAACCGCCCCGAAGCAAAAGCTTTGGCGAACACAGAAATATTCGCCAATTCAATCCTAGTTTTCGGTTCCGAGTCGGACGGAATATCGCAAGAATTATTAGATTTGGCAGACCAGGCTTTTTACATCGAGCAACTAGGCTCAACGCGCTCAATTAACGTAGGCTGCGCAAGTGCGATTGCGATGTACGAATGCGTCCGCCGTTTGGGGTTGCTACCAGATGCGTAAGTACCAGCTTTCGCAGCACTTTTTGCGTGGGCCAAAATTGGCGGGTTTTTTGATTGGCCATAGCAATATCAAAAAGCGCGATACCGTAATAGATATCGGCGCCGGCTCAGGCGTAATTACTTCTGCGCTCGCGAAACGCTGCCGCCAAGTAATCGCGATTGAGCCAGATCACGATACGGCAAAGAAGCTGCGCAAC
Organism: uncultured Candidatus Saccharibacteria bacterium; assembly: GCA_946187605.1. GTDB lineage: Bacteria > Patescibacteriota > Saccharimonadia > Saccharimonadales > Saccharimonadaceae > UBA2834. Next base: position 12,239 of record CAMHRH010000014.1, on the reverse strand, counting down.
AATACAAAGGCTTTTGATAATGTCACAATTATTGAAAGAGATTTTCTTGAAGTCGAGCTGCCGGAGGGCGACTATAAGGTCTTCGCGAATCCGCCTTTTCATTTGAGCTCAGCGATTTTGCATCGATTGGATGAGGCCGAGAACCCGCCAAGTGCAATTTACCTTATTCTACAAAAGCAGTTCGCACTAAAACTGCTCAATAATGACCGTCATTATACTTCTCAACTCGGAAAACAACTGTTCGTCAATTATTCCCCACGCATTAGACTGCCATTAAAGCCAGAGTATTTTACACCCCCACCAGCCGTACCAACGGTTTTATTAGAGCTAAAACGCCGCTCATGAGAGCGGCGCGCTTTATTATCTGATGGAGCATGGTATATCTATTCCTCGAAAATAGTTAGCAAGATTACGCAGCAATGGCTGGTACTTTACCCACTCGAGCGTCGCATCTCTGGCATCATAGTTGCTCTCGCAAAGATAAGTGCCACCAATTTTTATCGGCCACATCAGACGTCCTTCCGATGGTCGCTTGGAGTATGGTAGCTTGCAGCCTTTTTCTCCAAGCAATATGCAGGGCGACCTACCACGATATCCAAAGCAGTCCTCGACGATTGGCGCATTGATATTGCGCATGCGTAGCGCATAATAAAAGCCTGGGCGACAAATATATTCGCCATCTATAAGCTCCAGCGTAATATGTCCTTTGCCGATTTCTTTCTTCATGGCTTCGTAGCTTAAGTCATCAAAGTCATCAGGACTAAACATGCAACCGCAACGTTTGCAACATTCACCGCCGCACTCCTTGCATAGCTCTGGATTTTGACAGCGCGGATCGTCATAGTCTTTCGGAAAACTATATTCTCCGGACTCCACTCGCTCGATAGCGTCATAGATTTTCTTCAATTCTTCCATCAAATCCCTCCCAATTTTTAAAAGTACAAAATATAATTGTTTTTATATTATACAATCCTTATTGATTTTAGTCAAATTCATGGCTGTGCTCTTTTTGGAAAATATGGCATAATTATTAGTTATGAAAGAGCAGCTGATTGCAGAGCTTGAACGTGAAATTAGCCCCGAGCGCAGCGAAGCGTGGGCACATTTTTTTGGTATTGCACCGGGGCGTTATGGCGAAAATGATATATTGCTCGGCATTAAAACCCCTGTCAACCGAGAGATTAGCCTTCGCTATCGCGATTTGCCAGAGCCAGAGCTCTTAGAGATGCTTCACTCCCCCGTGCATGAGTTTCGTTTTTCGGCGCTCTGCATACTTTCGGAGCGTTATAAGAAGCAGCCGGAACATAGCTTAAAAATCTTCCTCAATAATACCAAATATGTTAATAACTGGGATCTAGTCGATGGTTTTGCGTGGAAGATTGTCGGCATGCACTGCCTAACAAGTAGAGACGAAAGCCTACTTCATGGTTTCGCAAAGTCGAAGAATCTTTGGGAGCGCCGTATAGCCGTCGTTAGCTACATTGCTTTTTATCGCCGCGGTGTATTAGGTGATGGTCCCGATATTATCATTGAGCTTCTCGATGACCCAGAACCATTAATCCAGAAGGCTTGCGGCTGGATGCTACGCGAGATATATCGCACAGTCGATAAGCATTTTGTAGAGTCATTTATTATCGATCATTACACGCAACTCTCTCGCACAACCCTACGTGCCGCTATTGAGAGGATGCCCGAAGAACAACGTCAACAATATCTGAAAGGAGCCTTCTAGATGTCTCGCCCATCGCACCCGCAACCATATGAGCCGAAGAAATGCTGGGTTGGCGATAAGCACAAGATTTGCTATCCAGACGAGGAAACAGCCGAAGCGTCGGCGCGCCTAGTTGAATTCGAACACGGCCTGCCGGTAAACTCGCTCAGTACATATAAATGTGAATACGGTAACCACTGGCACCTAGCAAACAAAAAGCGCCCTTGAATAGTAGAGCGCTTTTGAAATCTTGATTATTTCTTGCGGTTCAACTCTGCGAGTTTATCCATCGTTTTGTTGATACGCATGCGATTGCGAACCGAAGCGACCGCCTCTGGCGTCTGCAGTTCACGAAGTGCATTGCTGTCTTTTTTGTAGACTGCCTGGAGCTCGGCAACTTGCTGTTCGACTTCTTTATCGGTAACCTTAATATCAAGTTCCTCACCAAGCTTCGCGATTACGATGTGGCCGATAACGCGGCGTTCAGCAGCCTCGTTAATCTGCTTCTTCCACTCGGCTTCGGTGAGCTTGGCGTGTTTGAGATAATCTTCTAAGTTCGTACCACGAGCTTTGAAGTTGCGAAGCATGTCTTCGCGAATAATATTCGCCTGCTCTTCAACGAGAGCTTTTGGAGCCTCGGTCTTACTGCCACTAACGAGCGCGTCAAGGAGCGCATCTTTATAAGCTTCATCAGCGCGCTGTTTTCCCTGAGCCTCGAGATTCTTTTTGATATCATCTTTTAGCTCTTTAATCGTCGCAAAAGCGCCAGTCTTTTTAGCGAGCTCGTCGTCAATCTTCGGCGTCGATAGCTCATTTACCTGCTTGAGAAGCACCTCAAATACGGCGTCTGCGCCAGCTAGTTCGGCGCTATGATATTCTTTCGGAAATTTTAGCTTTAGATCGAACTTGTCACCGACCTCGTGCCCGACAACACCATCTTCAAATCCTGGGATGAACTGGCCAGAGCCGAGCTTCAGCTTGAAGTCCTTTGCCGAACCGCCGTCAAATGCAACATCGTCTTTCTTGCCAACAAAATCAATGATAACTTCGTCGCCAAGCTTCGCGGCACGCTTCACGGCTTTGCTCTCGGCATAGCTCTCTGCAATGCGATTAAGGACATCATCGACGTCTTTAGTATCGACTTTCGGCTCATTATATTTCGCCTTAAGTTTACCGTAGTCTGGGAGTTTAACATCTGGCATAATGTCGGAACTAATCGTAATCTCGGCCATTTCGCCTGGAACAAATTTCTTTATATCGACGTTTGGTGCCGAAATTGGCTGTAATTTTGCCTCACTATAAACCTTTGGAATAGTCTCGCGAACGAGAATATCTAGTGTTTGCATCGCGAGCTGATTCGGATCAACATGCTGCTCCACAACGTTTGCTGGAGCCTTGCCGTTACGAAAGCCCGGAATCTTAACATCGCGCGCTAAACGACTCAGCGCCTTGATGCGTGCTGGCTCAAAATCAGAGCTAGAGAACTCAACTTCGAACTCAACGGAAGTTTTCTTCTTATTTGTAGTAAATTTCATAGAAAAATTATAGCATGGACTAAGATAAGATAAAAACGCTAAGGTTTATTCTTTAGCTGAAATACCACGACGATTGTCGCTACGGAACTGCTTCAGAGTTGCACGCATATTTGTTTCATGCTTGATGCCCGGATTCAGAATCCCCTGCGGATCAAAAATTGCCTTGATCTTGCTATAAAGCGTTAGCGTCTGCGGACTTTCAAACTTCTGCGCAAAGACGGCCATAAAACGCCCTTCAGGCGCCTCGCCGCACGGATAACCATGGCTCGCCTGTATGAGCTTTAAATAGGCATTCAGGAAGCGGATCATCTTTTTGCGGCCATCAACAGAGGTCGGATTAAAGCTTGGGCGTACTGAGAAAGTGTTATTGTCGACGGAGCCGTAGAGCGCTAGGCGGAGTCCAGCGTCTTTTGCGTATTTCATCACGGCATTTAAAAAGTCTTTCTGGTGTTCCGGCGGAATATATACGCCATCCACGAGCGGCAAATGATAATTCGTTACGGTATTGTCATTAAGATAGGCGCTCAAGATGCTCTCGAGCTCGACAAAATCGCGCGCATTGTCATCATTCTCTTCGATAATACGCATTGAATCCGGAAGTGCACGGCGAATCTTTGCGAATTTGCGATGACGCTCGCGCTGCGAGTCGTCTTTCGCGTTCGCCACGATCAGGAAGCCGTCATCGGAAACGCTACGGAAGAATCGGCTACTCTTGCCGATATTTTCCGAATCGTTGAATAACTCCGTATCATACATCACTATATCCGTAAAACGAAGTCGCTTGAGTTCAGCGCTAACCTTCTCAAATGCGGCGGCATTTTTGCAAGGGATCGCAATATAGTCTGGGCGGTCAAAGACCGGCTCTACGCGCAAAATTACTTCCGAGACAATACCAAGCGTCCCCTCCGAACCGCAGAAGAGTGGCAACAGACTTAAGCCATGCTTTGATTTGACGGCACGGATGCCGCCGTAGCCAAATCGGTTTTTCTTGTTTTCCGGAAGCGAAGAAATCGCTTCACGCTCATCTTCGATTAGCGCATCAATCGCGCGATAGACTTCGCCTTCACGGTCAGCATATTTCATCTTGCGCTTAACATAATGATTAGACAGCGCGCGTAGCTCCATGAGCGAGCCGTCGCTCAAAACTATTTCCGCACGGTCGATAAAATCCTGGATTGTGCTCGGCTCAGTATTATTGCTAGCGGATGCAGATTTGGCGATTAACCCACCGACTGTCTCAAATGGGTTGCCCGAGACTGGCAAATCAAGTCCACAAAGGTTTAATGCTTTTCTAAGTTCGCCAAGACGTACGCCGCACTGGACGCGGACCAAACGCTGACGAATGTCAATTTCCTGAATCGCGGTTAGTTTTTCGGTAGAAATAATGATGCCTGAACCTATATCGGAGCCAGTCTTACTATGCCCAGAACCGCGTACCGTAATCGGCATTGAGATATTTTTTTGCGACAGCTGATATGAAAAGCGGACCAGGCGCCTAATATCCATCGTATTTTCCGGAACCGCGACGACGCGAGGATGGATTTTTAGCATCGAGCGGTCAGTCGCATACTCATCCAAAATACCGGGCGCAGAATACACGACGCCGTCAATCGTCTTATTTAGATAGATCGCTATGCGATTCATAAACCACCCATTAACATCTGTATTTTATTTTAGCATAAAAACTTTTGGCGCAATGTTTTTTACATAAAAAAGCCCCCGCCTGGGGGGCTAAATTATTTTTTTCCCGCAATTGATAGGGCGAATTCTCTGCCCTCGTTATCGCGAGCGATTACGATTTTGCCGACCGCATAAGGAAAGATTTTTCTGTATTTTTCCTGGTCGTCGGCAACGCGATAGGAGTCTATCGGCGCCGAAACGAAGTTTTTGTTCCTCCGGCCTCGGCCGTCGGTCAGCTCGCCGATAAGGCAATACGCACCATAGGCATCAAGAGTATTACTCTCAATCCTGCCGCGTACGAACTTAGCGAGCTCGACGCTAAGCTGACAACGCTCGCCCGGAGTCATCTTCTCCTCACGATCGTCAACAATCATGAACTGCCAATTCCTAAGAATTGGTACGCCTATCTTGCTTCTCATAAAACAACGCCCCCTCTATAATCATGGCATCATCCATACCTTTATGGAGTTTAACCACATCTTTTAATTATATCACACTTATATGGTTTAGTCAATGAGATAGCTTCCTGCAGCAAAAATCCCCGGCACTCACGCCGAGGATTTTGTATGGCATTAATAACGCTTATAGCTCAGACTGTAGTCTATCTCGTCATAGTCAGCATAAACACGACTATCATCGCAAAGGATAAAACATAGGATATAACGACTATCATCGTTGAAGTATGCCTTAATCAAATTGTTGTCTTCAACCATTACAGTTTTGACTGGGGCCGTCGTGATGGTTTTTGCCGAGCCGCGAGTCACGCCAGTTAGCGCAAAGGAGCCGAGAACGTCGAGATAGTCTTCGTGCTTTGTGCGCTCGACATACTGCGCAAAGCGAATTGCTTCCCTACACCGGTCTAGACCAATTAGCCTCTCGTCGAAACTAGGGTACCATCGCTCGATAATCCTGGATCCGCGAGGCAGCTCCATGAGCTCTTTCTTTTTTGCGTTTGTTTTTACCATACATGCACCACTCCTTTTCAAGATTCAAACCATATTTGCATTAGGTTCGCTCTATACTATATAATTTTTCCATCGTTTTGTCAATAATATAAAAGTGTTATCATGAATTGCTCTGCTTGCTCATATTTTTGCTGTCTGCTATAATATATTTAGCTGCGCGAGTGGTGAAATTGGTATACACGTATGCCTTAGGAGCATATGCCTTTCGGCGTGCTGGTTCAAGTCCAGTCTCGCGCACCATGATGAAATTTAATGCCCTTTTGGGCGTTTTTTATTTCTCCTAGAGAGCAGAGAAAAAGCGGCCGCCAATACAGGCGACCGCCGCATATGATTAATAACCGTACTTCTTCAGTTCTTCGCGATCTTCGTACGAGAAGCTACCAGCTACGCGCTCGATATCTTCTACTGAGCGACCGTAGATTTCAGGCCTCTGACCATTCTGCAGCATTTCGTGAATCTGCTCCTTAGCTTCATAATAGCCCGAGTCAACCGCAGTATACCCAGTACTTCCTCCGAGAGACGCATTTCCAATAGTAAAGTCCGCCAAGCCATTTCAACCCCCTTTCTTGACAGTAGTCATGTATACGATATCGAATCACCACCTCTTTAAAAAGTCCCTCAGCGTATCACTGATACCTGAAATATACAATATAAACTATATATTGTCAAAACTTCCGTAAAGACTAGAACGACTCTAGCGTTTGCTGTGAATGCGACTGGATAGGATTGAGATAGTAAGGCAAATACAGCTGACAATCAGAATGTTGGCGTAGGCAATGACATTATCGCTCGTGGCCGGGTTTTCATCCACTTCTTCGGCAGTGTTTGGAGTTTCTGGCTCCGGCGTTACTACTGTGCTACTCGCTGCGACTAAATAATATTCATTTCCAGGCGTAATGGAAGTATTCGCAACTACCTCAGTAGGATTAGCCACAGAATAGCGCCTTGCCCCAGTATTAGCGTTTTCTTCATCGTCGGTATACCAATCTTCAACCTGAACAGTAGAACCATCGATAGTAGCAGATGCATTCATGTCGGCTGCGGACATAATAGAGATTTCTGTAACATTTTCCGAGATATAAATATCGCTCGCGCCATCAGTAGTATGGTTGTTGTAAATTTTCGTCGTGGATAAATCTGCAGTACTAGACGAGACAAAAGCACCGCCGCCATAGACTGCGCTGTTATCCGTAATAGTACTCGTCTTGGAAACTAGTGGGTTAGCAGAGTAGATGGCGCCGCCAAAGATAGCCTCATTGCTAGTATAGGTATTGTTTTCTAGAGTAGCCACACCGCGCCAGATACCAATAGCGCCGCCGCGAGCAGCTTGATTATTCTCAAAAGTCGAGTTCTTGACCGCAATAGCACTGCCCCCTGTCATATAAGTGCCGATAGCGCCACCGTAAGTTTTGGTCTCCGATTCACTGTTTTCGCGATATGACTTATTTCCAGTAAACGTACAGCTATCAATAGTAACTGGGCCGCTCCAAGCTGCACCAATAGCGCCGCCAAGAGCAAATGCGTAAGAGCCAGAAGCGTTTTCGGTCAGGATAGCTTCATTATCGGTAAAAGTCGCGTTCGATACTTTTAGTTCGCCATCGCTCATGAAGGAGATAGCGCCACCAGACGGGGCCATATCATAGCGCGTTTTGTTATTAATAAATGAGCCACCCGTAATAGTTACATTAGCATTCTCCGAAGCATAGATTGCGCCGCCCATACCACTAGAAAGCGTATTTTTAATTTCGCCGCCAAACATATTGAGAGTAGCACCAGGCTGATCGAGAGTAACAATACCGAAACCGCCGCCACGGGAATAAATATCATGGATGCTGCCACCGTAAATATTAATAGTAGCACCAGCACCTGCGCGTATCGCCGCGCCAGATAGCTCGCCAACGCCATTGTTACGTGTTAGTTCAACGCCATCATACATATTAAGTGTGCCGCCATTATAGATATTGACTAGAGAGCTAAGGGAGATTTCGGTTTCCGGTCCCATAATCGTAAGCTTATCGCTACCATCGTTTTTGCCAAGCGTAATCGTGCCGCCAGTACCGGTAGTGAGGCGGTTTTTACTATCAAGAGCATAGGTAATGGAATGGTTATTGCCAAGGATAGTTAGCGAATTACCGTTTGCGACAGTTTTCGTGAAGCTAGCGTCATTTAAGATAATGTCATTGTCTAAGGAAATAATGAACTCGCTATTGCTGGCGCTATCAATAGTATTGAAAGCTGAGATATATTCTTCCGCCGACGCGACGGGAATGGTTGTAGCATCGGCAAAGGCGGACTGGCCAACAAAAACCGATGTCGTTATTGCGGATATAGCAAAAACTATTCCTTTTTTCATAAAACCTCCATTAGCTCTAACATACTTATGACTAATTTAATAATAGCATGAGTATTTTGAGCTTGTATAGGATTTTGTTCGTTTTAGCGCACTAAATCTTAGCCGAATCCATACAAAAATCCCCCAAATAATCTATGAGGGATTTTTAGTGTATTCTTTGACTTAGCTCTCGCTCTTGTCGTCGGTGGATTTTTCCAGCTTGATCGACTTAATCATCTGCTGAATATCGTCACTTTCGTAAAGATCCTGAATGTTTATCTTTTCATCAAATTCTGTTGCTGGGCGCTGGAAGCGTATCGATACGCCATCATAACGCTTATCGCTCTCATCTTGACCTATGGCCATATTGAACTCGATACGAAATGGCGTGCCGTCATCCTGTTTTTGATATTTCACTTCATTTGCAGAGCGGCCGTCAATCTCAAACTCGCGATAGTCGTAATATGGGGAGCTACTATACGATTTCTCTCCTGCAATGATTGAGTTCAGCGACGTATGTTTGTAATAGAAGGTAATCTCTGAGCCATTCGTAGGATGAATTAATATTAAGCTACCAGTGACACTATCGCTCTTTTCGTACCCAAGGTCCTTAGCAATTTGCACTTTAATCTTATCGCCCGAGGTTACGCTCTCAAGCGCATATTCATCAGTCTCTTTGGTGCGACCACTGATGTTAGTATCGCCACCATCATTCTTATTATTCAAGGCAATTGCCGCGATAACACCTCCAACCAGAACTACGCCCGCGATTGCGCCAATAATTACCTTTTTATTCATTTTTCTCTACTTTCTTTTACTATTTTCACTAAATGCAGGTGTATCCACCATCAACAGGAAGGATAACACCAGTCACGTAACGCGCTTCGTCTGAAGCTAGAAAGATAGCGGCCGCATCAAGCTCGCCAGGCTTGCCGTAACGCTGCATTGGGACATGCGATTTAGCAAATTTTTGGAATTTCGGCGAGTCAAGCACTTCTTTTGTAAGCTCAGTCTCAAAATAACCTGGACAGATCGCATTACAAGTAATGCCATCAGTTGCCAGCTCGGCGGCAACGGCACGCGTAAAGTTCACAACTGCGCCCTTCGACGCATGATAAGCGGTCGTACTAGGCCATACATGCTCGCGATATTGATAATGCGACCATAGTGATTCTGCTTCATTAAAGTGGCAAATGCGCGCGTAACCTTAAATACGCTCGTTTCATCAGCGGCAATCGTGAAATCCCACTCTTCATCAGTCATGTCAGTTACGCAGTTATTTTTTGCTGAGCCGGCACAGTTAACCAAGATATCTACACGGCCAAATTCCTGCTCGACCTTTGCTGCAACCGTCTCTATATCACTAGTATTCGTGACGTCGCATTTGAGCGGTAATACCTTTATGCCATAGCTACTCGTTAGTTTAATCGCGAGTTCCTCGAGACGATTTAAACGGCGCGCCAGAATCACAAGATTCGCGCCCTGCTTAGCGAAGGCAGTCGCTAACTGCGTACCCAAGCCCGAGCTCGCTCCCGTAATTACCGCAACTCGTCCCTTCAAGTAAAACATCTTTTCTCCAATCTATTATCTTTTTTATCATTATACAGTTAAGTGCGGTCGGGGGTGAGAATATTCTTTAATTCCTCAAAATCCTCTAAATCCTCGTCGCCATCATCGTCAAGACTAAACGGAGTCACCTTAGCATCAAATCGCGACGCCTCGTCGCCAGTATCGACTATTTTAATCGTTTTTGCGTCCGAACAACTCAGCGAGCTGCTAATGAGATTGTAGTTCACGAGCTTATTGTAGGCGCCGGTGAATACGTACTCTCCGCACTGTTCGCCGTTCGAGACATGGAGCGTCGAGAACGAATATAATTCCGCTATGCCTTTCGTATCAATATCCTCATAGTTAGCAGAGATGCGCAAGCTAGTGTCATCACAAACCGAAGTATTGCCTTCGACGGATTTTATATAACCATCGCCATACAAATCTGCCATCGCCCGTAGATTTTCACAGTCTTTTTTTGACATACCGAGCTCACGTAAACGTTCGTCGTTAGCCTGCGCAGAGACATTGCGCACAGATATCCAGCGCTCCTCATCAAGAGAAACTAATGAATCTACGCCCTCGCTAATACCGTCATTAACAAGGTCCTTAAAATCGTCAAAATGACCCTCGACGAAGTTAAACACTTTATAGATAAAGAAGAGCGGTATCGCAACAAAGATTACGATAAAAACCAAAATAATTACCAGCGGTGCGTTCGACTTAGTAGCTGCTGGTTGCGGCGGAACATTCGTGTTTGTATTTGGCTTGACGGGGTCTTTCATATAATCACTCATGCTTAAAATTATAGTCGTTTCGCAAACTCTTATCAATAATAGCGGTATAATACCCTTATGGACTTAGCGGCGCCAGTGGAGGATTTGAAAGGTGTTGGACCAAAAACGAGCGAGCTTTTACATAAGGCTGGTTTTTTCACGGTGCGCGATCTTATTTATCACTTGCCGCGCGATTACGAAGATTATCAGCAAGCGCAGAATATTTCCGAATTAAAGCCAGGCAAGATTACCGTGCGCGCTCGCGTTGAGGATGTCAGTACGCGACGAATGCGCCGGAATTTATCTATTACGGAAGCGACTTTGCGCGACAAGACTGGTGCGATTCGAGCTGTCTGGTTTAATCAACCTTACCGCGCAAAGCAATTTACTGATTCTAATGAAGAATACTTTTTTAGCGGGAATATGCAACTTAGTTACGGTCGCTACCAGCTGCAAAACCCATCTTCGGTTAAGGCCAGCGATATCAAAAATTGCAACTCAGACACTATTCAACCGATATACCCAGCAAAGAATAGCATTAAGTCGGTTGATTTTAAAAAGATAATCAAAAGTCTCCAAAATAATATCGCAGTTGTTCCTGATATGATACCGAACTTCCCCGGCCGCGCCGATGCCCTACTGGATGTGCATTTTCCGGAAAGCGCCAAACAAGCAAAACAAGGGCGCGACTATCTAGCCTGCGAAGAATTATTTACTCTACTCCTTGCGGCGCGACTGAATCGTGAAGAGAACCGAAAGTTAAAGACTTCACCAATAAAAATCGACCTAAAAGTCTTTAAGGATTTCGTCGCACGCTTACCGTTTAAGCTAACAAATGCTCAACGTTTGGCAACTTGGGAAATAATCCAGGATATGGACGGAGAAATTCCAATGAATCGATTGCTACAGGGCGACGTCGGATCAGGAAAGACCTTAGTTGCCGCACTGAGCAGTTTCGTTGCCGCGAAAGCCGGATTTCAAACTGCGCTTATGGCGCCGACCGAAGTGCTCGCAACGCAACACGCCGAATCGCTTAGCAAATTATTTGACAAAGAGCTTAGAATCGCCTTGCTCACAGGTTCCACAAAACACAAAGCCGAGCTAAAGAGGCACATTCAAAACGGCGAAATCGATTTAGTCATTGGTACACATGCTTTAATTACGGACGATACGATATTCAGCAAACTCGGTCTCGCAATCATTGACGAGCAGCATCGTTTTGGGGTCGCACAGCGCCAAAAGCTACTCGCAAAAGCGCACACAATGCCACATCTCCTCTCAATGACCGCTACTCCGATTCCCCGCTCGCTTCAATTAACGATTTTCGGCGACTTATCCGTCTCGGTGCTTGACGAATTGCCGGCCGGGCGACAACCGATTACGTCGAAAATTGTGTCGCCGAGTTCGACTAAACAGATGTGGGACGCCGTCGAGAAAGAATTAGTCGCTAAGCATCAAGTTTATTACATCTGTAAAAAAATCGATGACAAAGGCGCAAGTGAGTTAAAGTCCGTTAAAGCGGAAGTGCAAAGAATTTCACAGCATTTTAAGAACTACAACGTCGCATACCTGCACGGCAAAATGAAACCGGCCGAGAAAGACGAGATCATGACTATGTTCGCAAGAGGCGAGATTGATATTCTAGTCTCCACTACCGTTGTCGAAGTCGGTGTTAACGTGCCGAATGCGACC
>CAMHRH010000013.1 GCA_946187605.1 uncultured Candidatus Saccharibacteria bacterium | reverse complement strand
TTTTTTACTTCCACTAGGCCCTCCGTCGCCATCTCAAATATTGCAACCTCCGAAGTCGAGCCGAAGCGGTTTTTTACTGCGCGCACCGTTTTGAAGCCACCATAGCGGTCGCCTTCAAAATTAAGCACCACGTCAACTAAATGCTCCAGTACCTTCGGTCCAGCTAGCGTCCCTTCTTTTGTGACATGCCCAACAATAATGACCGCAGTATTCGTCGCTTTTGCAGCTCGAATAATAAGATTACCACAGTTGCTAACTTGGCTGACGGTACCCGGAGCCGAAGAAATCTCAGCAAGACTAAGCGTCTGGATTGAGTCGACAATGACTAATTCGTACTCGCCCTGCTCGATCGTCTTGGCGATGTCGTTGCCAGACGATGAGCTCGCAAAATGCAGATGGTCTGATGCGGCACCAAGTCGAACTGCGCGCATTTTTACCTGCCCGGCCGACTCTTCGCCGGAAATATATAGTACTTTATGCCCAGAATTTGAAATCTTAGCGCAAATCTGCATCAGAATTGTCGATTTGCCAATCCCTGGCTGCCCAGCAAGCAACGCAACGCCACCCAAAAGAATGCCGCCGCCAAGCACAATATCTAAATCAGCAAAGCCAGTGCCAAGTCGGCTACCAGAGTCTGACGGCTCAATCGTATTGATGGATGCAGATTCGAGTACTTTCCCAGAGACTGCGCCTCGTGCTATAGCAGTCTTCGCCCCGGTTTCTACTGAAGAGGCCTGCTCAAGTAAGGTATTCCATTCACCGCAGTTTTCACAGCGACCAGCCCATTTCGCATAGCTAGCGCCACAATTCTGACAGACAAATCTCGACCTCACTTTCATCATACTTATAGTTTAGCATATCTTCTTTACCGGTTTTTCTTGCAAAAGCTATGTTTTATGCTATAATATAATAGTTCGTTTTTTGGATGTACATTAAATATTCGACACCGTTCTTAAAAAAACATGGGAGGGATGTTTTAGTGAAACTCGGGAATTTCTTAGATAGCACATGGCAAAAGTTAGGCGTCATCACTGGCGCACTTTCGTTAGTAAATGGAGTCATTATCATCAGCCGCGTAAAAGCCGCCGGTAATAATGCTTTGCCTACCGGCGCTATGTTCTTGTTACTCTTTATGGGAGTAGTTATCCTGCCGGTCGTAATCAACCGGATGCTGCGAGCAGTACGCGGAGTCATTTGGGAGAAAAGCCCAAGAACAATTGACTTCGGTAGAGCGCTCAGAGAGAATGGTCTAGCCACGAAGTTCATATGCGAGTCTAACGCAGTTTCATATTACTTCATTATCGATAATGAAACTGGCGAAGCCATCTCGCGGATTGCCGTCTCATCAAAGCTTGGCGTAGTTTTAGATATCCAGTTCAAGCTATACGCAAATATAAATGGTAATATAGTCCCCGGATTCGTACATTACTCGCTCAAAAAAAGTCCATACATTTGTTTTGCGGCAGCAGACGGGCTCGTCGATGACAACAAAGACATTTTCATTGACATGGGCCATATCGAGGCTTTGTGTGGCTCTCTAAATATTAGGCCACATGTACACGGCATCGGCACAACTTCATTTAAGCTTGGTCATGAAAAAGTCGATTTAGTAAAACCCGCCCTATAAAGGGGCGGGTTTCCGTTTTTTATTTAATTATCTCGTCAATGATGCCATACTCCAGTGCTTCTTCGGCAGACATCCAGTTATCGCGATCCATATCCTTTTCGACCTGCGCGACAGTCTTACCGGTATTTTTTGCCATCATTTCGGCGAGGACTTTCTTGAGATATATTCCTTCTCTGAGAGCAATTTCCTGGTCGGTAATTTTGCCCTCCGTGCCAGAGCTTGGCTGGTGAATCATAATGCGCGAGTTCGGCAAGGCATAGCGCTTGCCCTTCGCGCCGCTCGAAAGCAGCATTGCGCCCATTGAGGCCTGAAGACCAATACCAATCGTCTGTACATCTGGCTCGATGTAATTAATAGTGTCAATAATTGCAAGACCGTCATAAACCGAGCCGCCAGGAGAATTAATATAGAACTTAATATCCTTTTTGGGGTCTTCGTAAGCAAGGTGCAGAAGCTGCGCAATAACAATATTCGCCGTGGCAGGATTTACGTCTTCGCCCAGAAAAACGACGCGTTCTTTAAGGAGGCGCGAATATATATCGTAAGCGCGCTCGCCGCGATTGCTTTCTTCAATAACTGTTGGAACCAAATAATCTTTCATGCTATCAGTATAACTTTCTAGCACTCGAAATGCAAGAGTGCTAATTATTGATACCGCTCTGCCCTGGTTGTTCGGCTTTGCTGTCAATTGCTCGCTGCAACTCATTGCTACGCGCAATATTGGCATTATATTCTTCAATTAACTTATTTGCAGAGATGACCGCATCGCTCAGCGTTTCGTATTCTTTATTCAGAGCCGTTTGGCGCGAAACGAGCGCAGAGTGCGCCGCCTCAAATTCGCTGGTCGTTTTGAAATATCCATTTTTTGCGCGAGCATTAAAAGTATTAATATCGTCCGATAACGTTGCACCTTCTTTATCGTAGTTTTCCTGCAACTTCTCTATCTGCACACGGTATTCTTCGATTTGTTTTTCAAGCTCCTTAGCACGCTCAGCCAGTTCATTAAATTTATCGCTATAATTCGTATAATATGCGACTATTTTTGTCTGATCATTAAAATATTTCTTATAGTGGCTACATAAATTATCCGGCATATCGTCGCAACTAATTTGTGAGCCAATCACAGAGTGCAGTTCGTCATAAAAGCTGTCATCCGCATATAGCTCCATATGCTTATGAAGGTCTTGATTGCTCTGATATACTTGACTAATTGATTCCTCAAGCGACGCCCGCTCCCACGGTAGCATGCGCGCCCATACAGCATGCAATAGCTCATGCGCAAAAGTTGCCTCTAGAATTCCGGCTAAACCATCATCCGTGACGTTATGGATATGGATCTGATTATCACCGAAGCAACCAAGGATTGAAGCATTCTCATTTGAGTTAGGACAAGCTTCATTGAAATCCGCCGACTCCTGCAATTGCGGCTGAGTCGCCATTGCTATATGATTGCCGGCACTAGTTAAATTATCTGAATCAATTATATCTTGCATCTCTAGAGTTGGCTCATAGCCGATTGCCAAGATTGCGTCAGAGATAAAAGTATAATTCATCGCCAAAACCAAGATAATAACGCAAATAATGAGCGTCGAAATTAAAACTTTCTTCGATGCGCGTTTTTTATTTGGTTGCTGTTGCATATTATTATTATTAAAAGCTATTCATGTGTTTTTGTCAGCACATATTCGCCTTTGCGATAATCGACTTTTGCAATATCGCCTTTGTCAATTTTGCCAGACAATATATTATCCGCCAATAGAGTCTCTACATTGTCCTCAATCGTACGGCGAAGTGGACGTGCGCCATTTTTCGCATCATAGCCGTCCTCAATCAGCTGTTTTTGCGCTGCCGACGTAATTTCAAGCCCAATCGACTTCGTTGCGAGACGCTTCTTTAGGTCGCCAATCATATTGCCAAAAATCGCTTCGACATTTTTGCGACTTAGCGCGTTAAACGTTACGATTGCGTCAAAACGATTGACAAGCTCTGGGCGCATCATTTTGCGAAGCGCCTTCATCGCAGCGGCTTCATTTGCAGCATGTTCCGCCTCGAGCGCCTTCGCATCTTTCGGCCCCTTCATCGCAAAACCCATCTCGGATTCACGATACATATCCTCGGCACCTAAGTTGCTCGTCAGGATAACGATCGAGTTATTAAACTTAACTTTTGTACCTTGTCCATCCGTCAGAGTGCCGTCTTCTAGTATTTGCAATAAGATATTAAATACTTCTGGGTGCGCTTTTTCGATTTCGTCGAACAAAACAACTGAGTACGGGTGACGGCGGATTTGTTCGGTAAGTTTTCCGCCATCATCATAGCCAACATAGCCAGCCGGTGCACCAACCAGGCGCGCTACATTGTGCTTTTCAGCAAACTCCGACATATCGATTTTTATCAGCGAATCTTCGCCGCCAAATACTTCGCGCGCAATCGTTTTTGCGAGCTCAGTTTTGCCAACACCAGTCGGGCCGAGAAATACAAATGAGCCAATTGGGCGGTGAATATCGGCGATGCCCGAGCGACCGCGACGAATCGCTTTGCTAGTAACCTTGATTGCTTCGTCTTGGCCGATAATCTCTTTTTTGAGGTGTTTCTCGAGATTCAATAGCAGTTCCTGCTCGGATCCGCGTACGCGACTGACCGGAATACCAGTTTTTAGGCTAATCGCCGTCGCGAGATTCTCGCTCGTAACTGCGGGTGCTTTGTCGAGGTTTTTATTCGTTTTCTTGAGCTTTTCGATTTCTTCTTGCAGCTGCGCAGCGCGAGTCTTATACTCGGCCGCTTTTTCATAATCTTCTTTCTCGGCCGCACTCTCGATTTTTTCTTGGAGCTCAGTGAGCTCAATTTTGTTCTTTTTATATACACTTGCGCCAGCTTTATCTAAAGATACGCGCGCAATCGCACTTGCTTCATCAATCACGTCAATAACCTTATCTGGCATGAAACGGTCCGAAATGTAGCGCTCGGAAAGATTAATGGCCTCTTCGAGTATCTCGTCCGAAATCGTAACTTGATGATGCTCTTCGTAATGTTTTTTAATGCCTTTCAAGATACGAAGCGTAATCGTCGGCGACGGCTCATTAACGATGACCGTTTGGAAACGGCGAGCGAGCGCTTTATCCTTTTCGATGTTTTTACGATATTCATCAAGAGTCGTAGCGCCGATAAGCTTAATACTGTTGCGAGCAAGTGCAGGCTTTAGAATATTCGCCGCATCCATGCTGCCCTCCGCGCTGCCAGCGCCGGCGAGTAGATGTAGCTCGTCGATAAATAGAATTACCGAATCATCACCGACCGCCTCATCAATAATGCCTTTTATGCGCTCTTCAAATTCGCCGCGGAATTTTGTGCCAGCTACAACCGAACTCAAATCAACTTGGAAGATACGCTTGCCAATTAGTGCGCCAGGAACATCATTCTTTGCTATACGCATTGCGAGCCCCTCAACAATCGCAGTCTTACCGACGCCAGCTTCGCCAATCAAAACTGGATTCGACTTCGTGCGGCGGCATAGCACCGTAACAGCGCGCTCAATCTCTTGGTCGCGACCGATAACGGTATCTAACTTGCCATTCTTTGCCTCTTCAGTTAAGTCGGTGCCAAATTTTGTTAGCCACCGAAAAGTCGGGCGTTTGCCGGCGCGACGTTTTTGCTTCTCGAGTTTTGCCTCGTCGGCTTGTCTCTCGACCAATTCCTCGATTTTGCTAGCGATTTTATCAATATCGACATCCAGCTGATCTAATAAGACGGTTGCACGAGAATTTGGCTGGCGAATCATAGCGTAAAGAATATGCTCCGTACCAACAATATCCAGGCCATTCTCACGCGCGAAATTTAGCGACATACGGAGGGTAAGAACGGTCGCTTCGGATAGCGACATCATTGCCATTGGCGCCGCCGGAACATCTACGGCAACTTTTCCCTGCGCACGTTCAATTTGATCCAAGTCAATACCTTCACTGGATAGAATTTTTGCACCAGTCGAAGTATCCTGAGCCATTACACCCATGAGAAGATGTTCGGTACCCATATAGCCTTGGTTGTAACGTTTTGAATAATAATCAGCTTTTTGCAACGCAAAACGAGCATTCTCACTGAGATGATTCATGATTTCACTAAATTCGTCTGCCATATACCTCTATTATAGGAAATTAGCACTCGAAATGCAAGAGTGCTAATTCTAAAAATGTTTACGCTTTAAAGAAAACAAACTATAGCACTACAAAGTTGCTACATTTTCAGAACTAGTTATGCTATATTGATGAAATAGATTCAAATACGCCCGAATAGGAGGTGAATAAGAATACTATGGACATTCCACTGCAACTTGCAGCGATGACTGGATTAGCTGTCGTCTTCATCATTGTCGCAAAACTGTGGCAGTATTACTTTATCGATTTACCCAAAAAACGTCGCCACGACGAACTAATCGAAACAATGAACTCCATATGCGAAGCTAGCCCAGAAAAGACGCCATAAATGTGGCGTTCGCCAGACAGTTTCTGTCTGGCTTTTTCATTCGCCCAAAAGCTTAAGGAATCTCTCTTCGTCAATCACTTCAGTGCCATATTTTGCGGCTTTTTCGAGCTTCGATTTTCCCGTGTTGCGGCCTGCTACAAGGTATTTTGTCGTTTTTACAACGGAGCTGTGGAATTCTCCGCCAAGCGCGCGAATCTTCTCGGCTGCCGCGTCGCGCCCCATCGAGTCGAGCGTGCCTGTCACAACAAACGATAGGCCATTTAGCTTGCCATTAGATGTGTCTTGATAGACCGGCTCGACGCCGAGTTCTTTTAGTCGATCGAGAAGCGCCAAGTTGTCTTCATCCGAGAAGAACGCAAGAATCGACTCGGCAACAATCTTGCCAATCCCTGGCATTTCGAGCAGTTCCGACTCGGTCGCGTTTCGGAGGGCGTCGAGTTCTTTGAAATGGGCCGCAAGGTCAATCGCGGTCTGCGCCCCAATATGCCTGATCCCAATCGCCGTGATAAAACGCGCGAGCGGTGGCGTCTTACTTGCTTGAATATTATCGACGAGCTTATGCGCCGAAAGCTCCGCAAATCGCTCAAGGTTCTCGACCTGACCGGCAGTTAGTGTATATAAGTCCGCAATCGAGCCGACTAGGCCAGCATCAACCAAAGCTTCGACGTTCTTTTCGCCAAGCCCTTCAATGTTTAAGGCCGATTTGCTCGCATAATACTCAATCGCGCGCTTTAGCATCTCGTCAGCATTCGCCCCCTTGACGCGATAGACTACCTCGCCAGACGAGCGCTCAAACTCTAGCTCTGGGTATTGCTCTCGGAGGGCTTCTTCGTAGTCGTATGGCTCGGAGTTATTTGGTCTAAGCTCGACCAAGACACGGTCAACTTGCGGAATAATGTCGCCAGCCTTATAGATTACGACCGTGTCGCCAACACGAATATCTAGGCGCGCAATCTCGTCGGCATTATGTAGCGATGCGTGGCGCACAGTGGAACCAGCCACTTGCACTGGATCAAAAACCGCAACCGGCGTCGCAGCACCCGTGCGGCCAATCGAAATAACAATATCTTTCACAATCGTCGTGGCTTCTTCGGCTGGATATTTAAATGCTACAGCCGCTCGCGGCGTCTTGCCAACAATTCCAAGTGCCTGATAAACTTTGCGATCATTAACTTTTATTACGGCGCCGTCAGTGCCAAATGGTAATTTCTGACGCTCGGTTTCTAGCCTATGGATAA
Organism: uncultured Candidatus Saccharibacteria bacterium; assembly: GCA_946187605.1. Taxonomy (GTDB): domain Bacteria; phylum Patescibacteriota; class Saccharimonadia; order Saccharimonadales; family Saccharimonadaceae; genus UBA2834. The sequence continues at coordinate 7,528 of CAMHRH010000013.1, read as the reverse complement.
AAGCCATTGCTTCAGTAGGAGTATGGCAAATTACCTGCTGCTTTGACGTCCTAAAGCCCAATTCTGCCAAACGGTCATAGACGTCGGAGTTCTTTGGCAAGTTTGGCGCAACCATGTCATAGGCCATGAATTTAAGCGGCCGACTGGCGGCAATTTTGGGATCGAGCTGCCGAATCGTGCCAGCAGCGAGATTGCGCGGGTTTGCAAATTCCGGCTTGCCCATTGCGCGTTGTTTTTTATTTAATTCATCAAAATCCGCCTTAAAGATTACCACCTCGCCGCGCACTTCGGTATGTTCTTTTTGCGCAATCGAAAGTGGAACATTCTCAATTGTGCGGACATTCATCGTCACGTCTTCGCCGACACGACCGTCGCCGCGCGTAACGGCCTGTTTTAATAGTCCATCTTCATAAATGAGCGCCATCGCGAGACCATCCATCTTGATATCAACAAATAAATCCGGATTAATAGCGCCGAGCTTCGCAATACGCTCCAGCCATTCACGCACTTCATCTTCCGAAAAAACATCCGCAAGCGATATCATACGTTCGACATGCGCGACCTTCTGAAATTTATCAAGCGCACGGCCTGCCACACGCTGAGTTGGTGAATCGGGCGTGATTAGCTCTGGATATTTCGCTTCAATTTGCGAGAGCTCATGCTTCAAACTGTCCGCGGCCGCCTCGGACATAATTGACTCGTCGAGAACGTGATAGTGATAACGATAGTCGTTTATTAGCTCGCGGAGTTTTTCGACGCGCTCACGCACATCATTCGGGATCATCGAGCATCCTTCGGTAAAATAGATAAATATATGATGCTAGATAAATCACTGTAAAGGTCGTCATGACCTGAAGCATAAATGGTATGAACGGTACTATATTCAACCATTCTATATTCTGTTTCAGAACGAGATCTAGCCAAATCAACGGCATCATAACAATCACCCAAATAACTGCCAAGAAAACCAATGCGAAGAATACGCGAATAATAATCTTCGTGCGGCGCCCCTGCACTAAATCAGTCACAGCATAAACCGCTTGCATCGGATAGATACCTGGCACAGTCACGGCGCAGAGCGACAATAGTGATACTGGCACAAGATACACTGATAGTAATATTAATAGGCCACCAAAGAGCCAGAACAGAAAGGCATACAGTGGTTGACTCAAAAAGTCAGTCGAAACTGCAGTCGAATAGACAATCGTAAAGATAAATACTGGTATTAGATGAATGAGTAGAAGAATAATCACGAGTAGAGTCGAAACTAGCGGCGCGAGAGCATTATATAAACCATCACGAATGCGCGGATGATTCCCTGCCATGAGATGGCGCAGATAATAAATTGTCGTCAAAATTATAATCGCCGCAAAGAATATTGCAAAAGCCTGCTGTACTTCAGTCATGCCTTTAGTCAGGCCGCCAGTCGTAATAGTCGAGATTAGCAATAGACCAGATTTCGCGACACGGCCAATCTCGCCATACTGAAGCACTTCGCTACTTTCGTCGATACTATCTTGCACAGTCTGATAGGTTTCCTCGTTCATTAGGCCAACGAAAATAATGTTCATTATGACAATAATCAGCAAAAATCCGCCAAACAGTTTCCAATTCTTAAAGATAATTTTCAACGTTGCAACCGCATGCGCGACAAGGCCTGGCGCTTTGAGCCCGCGCACATAATCTTCGCGATAGCTACGCTTGAAACTGTGATGGAGTTTCAGGCGAGCGCGTTTTTTGTCCCAGATTTTTTCGCGCGCCGCATAAAAAGCCTCTTTAAAGCTTTTGTATGTGCGGCGTTTTTTGTCTTTTTTTCTATTTTTTGGCATTTTCTAACCTTTCAATACGTGCTTCTAGTGGCGGATGCGTCGAGAAAAGCTTGCTAATAAATGATTTTTTAAGCGGGCTCGCAATAAATAATGCCTCCGAAGCAACATTTTGTTGGCGCATTGGACGCGCATGCGTATCGAGCTTATGAAGTGCACTTATCATATCGTCAGCATCAGTCATGCTCGCAGATGAAGCATCGGCCAAATATTCGCGCTGGCGCGAAATCGCAAGCTGAATCATTGTCGCAATGAATGGGGCAAGGATAACCGTAAAGACTGCAAACACAACGCCAACTGGCGAATTATTCTCCTCGTCGCGATCGCTCCAAAACAGCATGCGTAAGCCAATATCCGATATTAGACCAACAATCGATGCAAGGCCAAACGCGATCATACCTACGCGAATATCATAATTCTTAACATGCGACATTTCATGCCCCATCACCGCACGAAGCTCTTTGTCGTTCATTATTTCCAAAAGACCGGTTGTCGCCGCCACGCAGGCATGCTGAGGGTCGCGCCCTGTCGCAAATGCATTCGGCGCCGGGTCCTCAATAACATACACCCTCGGCATTGGCAATTTTGCATCTTCTGACAGCCGCTCGATAATCTGGTAGTAGCGTGGGTTTTCCGATTTTTCGATTTGGCGCGCACCGGTACCAAGCAGCGCTATTTTATCGGCTAGAAAGTATTGAATAACCGCATAGACAACTGAAATGATTGCAACGGTATATAAAATCGAAACGCTATTATATAGCCAGGCAAAAAGACCGGCAATGACCGAAACAAAGGCGATGAAAATCACCATTATCATAATAGTATTGCGTTTATTCTGCGCAACCTGCTTACGCATATTGATTGCCATATAGATTTATTTTAGCACATTAATCTAGTACTTTACTTTCGCCACATAATTGCAGCCGTATTTCCAATTAGAACAAGTCTCAAATGCCCCGCGTGGAGTATTCTTACGTATTAATTCTCCGCACTGGCATTTCGGACATAACTTCCGATATAAATCGTCAAGCTCAGGATCTATCTCGAACAAGAAAGGCGATGGGCGACGTCGCTCGGCAACCAAGAATGTTTGCTCGCGAGCGCGCGTAATAGCTACATAGAATAGCCTGCGTTCCTCCGCAAACGGATGCTTCTCTTCCGGAGCTAAAAATGCATCAATGAGCGGATCATTTTCTCTAGTCGCCGGCATCCCAAAAGGCGTCGAGTTCATATTTAATACAATCACAATATCTCGCGTAATACCCTTCGATTTATGCATTGAGCAATATTCAAACTCGAGCCAATCATGCCAAATAACCCTAAAAGTGCCATCCGAATTTGGCAGTTTTACGAACGCTTCAGACTGGATGCGCGAGACGTCATGATTGTAGCGCGAAATTATTTGCAGTTTCTTCTCCTGTAAGCATCGCTCGCCGTATTCGCAAATCAAACTACTAATTATGCGTTCCAGAGCCACAGAGTCATCGCCGCTCTGCGAGCTCAAAATTATTTTTATCGGCGTATCGTTTTTAGCTACACTATGGACCTTTTTATTCGTCTGAAGAGGATTTTTTCTCATAAATTTACTACTGACTTTCGCAGTGGTTTTGCCAAAACGATGCGTCGTTTCAATGTAGCTTTTTCGAGTGCACCTACCAAAAACTCGTGCAAAGTTCGAAATTAATGACGGGTCACTGCCAGTGAAGCGATAAATCGATTGCCAGTCATCGCCCACCGCAAAAAGCCTACATCCCGGATTCTTATCCAGGATCGCCCGTATGAGATTTTGCCGATTTGGAGACAAGTCCTGGACTTCGTCGACTAATATATAACGATACGAATGCGCGCATTCTGGTATTTCGCGCACCGCCTGTGTGGCGGCATTTATCATGTCGGCAAAATCATATTTATGCCGCTCATTCAAATACGCGCCATAAGCCCCTGCCACATATTGGTATAGCGTTAGAAATAATGTAGCCCGATGATCTTCAAATCGATCTTCACAATTCACCAGCCGTTTTTTTAAATCCAAAAATGAGTAGTTGGAATTTTTGTGCAGATTTAAGAAATGCTGCAAAAACGCCATACATTCGTCAAGTTCTTTTGAATATTTTTCGATTATAAGATTAAGGATTTCTCGTTCCAGCAAACGCGGCTTCGGCAGCCAGTTCGCAATTCGCCCTAGCATTGAGTCATCATTTCAAAAATAACTTTTAGCCTCGAAATATTTAGAATGATTTCTCTTATGAAATTCTCGTCGCCATTTTATCTCTTTCAGATATTGTCGCCCGCGAAAACTCGCACCGCCCTTTGAAATGTCGACAGCATCAATATAATACTCGTCGCAAAAGCTAAAACTCGGTCGATATTTTACTCGCGTTCGGTAGCATTGCTGGTGCCGCTCGTACTTTATGTCATGAATGGCGAGCAAATTCGCAATCAACTGTTCATCTTTATTTAATGACGCCCGCTCACAAATCAATGCCGAGCGAAGATATAGACGATTAAATATAATCTTTTCGCGAAAGCTATTTGTAGCGCCGGGGCTTTTTGGGCAAGCAAAGTAAAACAGCACAAAGTCATTAAATATGCGCGCAAAATCATCATTCTCGCGACAATGATCTATTACTTTTCTACGCAAGAAATGGCTTAATTCCGCATCGTCCACGAGGCTTCGCGTACCCTGCTCGATCGTCGAAACAGTCTTTAATATTTTATTACCTAAACTATGGAACGTTTGAATATCGACATTTTTAATGGCACAACGCTCAATTAATTCCGCAACAGTCTTTTTCGTAAATGAAACGACTAATATTTGTGCCGGCGCGATTTTTAGCTTTCTCACGAGATATTCAATCTTCGCCAACAGACTCATCGTCTTGCCGGACCCAGCAGACGCAAGAACTAGTTGAATATCTTCGCAAGCTACAACCGCTTCTATCTGCTGGCCGTCAAGCGACATGTCGCCAAGCGTCATGCCGCATCGCCGAGAAACAAAAATAACAATTCAGTTAAAAATACTCCGGGCAAAATTAGGTAGATACTTCGGCTTTTTCGAATACGAGATATACTTTATTTTCATGCCATTAATCTACCGCTTGATAAAAATAATCGCCAAGCATGAGCATAAAAAATCCCGAGCTTTAGGCCCGGGATTAAGGTGCTTATAGTTTATTTAATCGAATACGGTTCGTCGTCATCGTCTTCGACATAGGCTATGTCGAAATCACATCCGCTGCAACCGAAGTTGCCGTAGATAGCCCCGATTACGATTCGGTTTTCGTCATCTTCACTTTCCTCGTCAATGTCGCCCTCGTTGAACGGTAGCATGTCGATAATGAGATGCTCAAGGCCGTCTATAAGGTCAGCCGAATCACAATCCCCCATGACGAACTTGTTATCACTCGGCTTAACTGACACGAGAACGAGGCCAAGATAGTTCGTCCTGTTCTCGATGCCGAAAGTCAGAACAGGCAACTCGTCTGTGTCATAGTCGATAGGTTCGCCACACTCATAGGTCTCAGCGGCAGCCCCAATACGATCCTGCAATTCCTGGCAGATATCCGGATTCAACGCCGTCTCTGTCGGCGAGATCGTCACAATCTTAACATCATCCGGATCCACCATGCCAACCACGCAGTCGCCCACTCCCACCGATATAGTAGCCTCAGTTGGAATATATTCCATCAACCACTTCGCGATTGTGGCAATCTTCTCGTCCGTAAAAATCGAAAATAAACTAAAATTATCGCTCATAATAATCACCTCCATATTTTTCAAAATGTCTGAGCGAATAATGCGAAAAGAGCTCTCTTATATAACTCTTTACATTTATTATAACATATTTTCCAATATTAATTGACTTTTTAAAGCGTTTGTGGTATAATGAAGGTATGAATAATATAGTTTCAATGCACTGGAGTAAGAATACAGAGGTCGTATATTGCGGTCTAGTTTTTGCCGCTCCAAATTCCAGTGCTATCGAAACTGTCTAACTCTTTGTATATCTAGATAAGTTTCAAAGCAGCTTATCTAGATAAAAAGCCATCTTTGAGACCAATCTAGCCGTATAAAAATGATGACGGCTGGAACTTTTACAACGTTTTCTCGAGGAGGAATATTTATGAGAAATATGAACCGCAATCGCCGCAACATCAAGCTGGTTATGACGGAAACAATCGTTACGTCTGGACTAATGTCGATGGCAATCATGACGCCATTCTTTAAAAGTATCGGTCTTAACCAGACTGAAATCGCATTGTCTCAGATGATGTTCACTGCTATCGCCATGCTCCTAAATGTGCCCCTTGGATGGGTGGCCGACTGCTTCGGGCGCAAGATGGCAAACATTATCGGGGATTGCATATGCGCATTTACCTTACTAGTGTACTCTCAGACAAACTGTTTCTGGCAAGTAGTAGCCTGCGAATGCCTCTTCGGCATAGGCGCGGCCTTTTCGCAGGGGGTGGACTCAAGCATGCTGAAGCTATTTTCGGACCGCGAAGACAAAACCGGCAAGCTCTTCCGCAAATTATTTGCAAAAACATCCACCCTGATGCAGCTCGAAACCCTAGTTATGCTGCTACTCGGCGGACCAATTGGCGCTATTAGCTTTCGCTTAGCGATTGCGCTTTCAAGTGTCGGCTATTTCGGCGGAGCAATCATTAGTCTATTCATCTACGATGATACCCCGCGCCTGAATCATTCCCAGCAAGGCAATCTCAAACAGATTACAGACGTTATCGCACGCAATCTCTCAAATAAGAAGTTAAGGACCCGCATCGCAGCTTATGTTGTCGTCAGGGAAATCACCCACGGCATCATTTGGGTATTCACGCCGCTCATGTTAGTCGTAGGCGTGCCACTTAGTATCGTATCGCTCGGATGGGCCGGCAATTATCTTGCAGCGAGCTTCGGTTCGCACCTCGGTGGAAAAATCGGAATCAAACTGCGCGACTGGCAGGTCTTCATTTTCCCGATTCTCGCCATTTCGGTTGCTGGTTCGATTATGTTTCTCTCTTTAAATATTGCAACAGTTTGGCTCTATGTCGTTTTCGGCATGGTTCAGGGCTGGACGTCGGCAACAATGATGCCACGCGTCAAAGAATACGTAGCGCCAGAAGAGCAGGCTTCGGTCGAATCATTTGCGCGCGTATGCTCACAGTCGTTCTACATTATCTCAGTGTGGCTCATAAATCGCGCCGCGGACATCGACCCCAAAAACGCAATCGCAACCACGATTCTTATATTTTTACCGCTCGCAATCCCGGTAGCAATTCGCCTCAAGAGAGAACGTTAAAAAATAGCCTCACCTTAATCGGCGGGGCTTTTTATATAACAGCTAGTTTAATGTTTATAAAACAAAAAAATAGAGCCAAGGGCTCAATAAAAAAATGGTGCTCCATAGGGATGAAATTTATAAAGTCATGTGTTTTAGTATCCTATGCGAATGTTTTCCGTTTCCAGGTTCTTGCGTATCTCTAGCCCAGCCTCCGAATTGTCGGCAAGTGTTTTATAAATTTCGCTAATCGTCTCTGCACTCGGCTGATAATCCGGCTGAGAGCATAGGAACTCGTACTTTAGACCAAAGTTTTCGAGAATTGCTCCAGTGGAGTGCATGCCGTTCGTAAGGTAAAAATTACGGCGGCGTATTTTTAGCTCGTTGTCTGGATATTCGATACAAAGCAGAATTTTATTATTTT
>CAMHRH010000012.1 GCA_946187605.1 uncultured Candidatus Saccharibacteria bacterium | reverse complement strand
CATGGTCATCGCTGATGCCGATCAATATGGTCTGTCGCAATTACATCAATTGCGCGGACGCGTAGGGCGCGGTAGTGCCGCAAGTTTCTGTTATCTCATCAACTCGACTTCCGATGCGCCGAGCCGACGTTTGCGCGAGATAGAGCGTTCGCAGGATGGTTTTTATTTAGCCGAGGTAGATTTAAAACTGCGTGGACCAGGCGAAATTTATGGCTCCTTACAACACGGAGCATTGGACCTGCGCATTGCAACGATAACCGATACACGCCTCGTACATCAAGCCGATAAGCTAGTAAAGGATTTTATCAGCAAAAAATACGATATGATAGAATATAAAGAGCTAAGCGCAGCCATCAAGAAGTATCAGCGCTTAACCACTCTGAACTAATATGTATGCGACATTAGATATTATTAAAGGCTCGAAACATTCCGGCAAGCTTATTGGCGTGCACCAAAAGTTAGACAAGGCAGCCCGCATTTTGGTTACCGAAAAGCTCGGACGCAACGCTCGAATTTTTCCTAGCATCGAAAAGATATTATATTTCGAGGGGACGCGTGGACCGGATGGACTTAAATCAAAATCGCCAGGCGTGGACGAGCCGGAACATTTTATCCGCCCCGGCCATGATGACGGCGTGCTGAAGCAGTATATCCTCGATCATCAGTACAATCTGACACAGGCGCTCGTCGCACGGAACCATGAACGAGCCGCTTTCGAAGCCGCCTGGATGGCACACGCAATCACAGACGGTCTGACACCGGCGCATCACTACCCCTACCGCAAGGTCGTCGATGAGTTAATGACCGACAAGGATTACAAGACCATCTTCGGTCACGAGGTCAAAGGCATCATGCGTGGCGACAACTTGGCGCAAGCCGCGCGTAATAACTGGCTATATTGGGGCGCCGGTGGCGTCATGACAAAACATATCGCTTTCGAATATGGAGTCGCCTACATCATTGCGCCAGTCGGGATTAAGCGTTTATTGCCGAAGATTGACCGCGATACGTTCAAAGATATCGACATTATGAAGGAATTTTATACTTCCCTGGAACGCATCGACACACTTAAAATGTATGATTCATTCCTCGAGACTGGCTGGACAACACAGCTCGCAATCGACGCGCGCGAAATCCTAATTCCGGAAATAATCCGCGCAATTACACTAGGCTGGGCTTCCTGCATAGAACAAGCAAATCAGCAAATTATAAAGTCTCATAGAGCAAAGGTCAAGCATGGTAAGAAACGGTAATCAGCTGCGCATCATTTCGGGCGAATTTGGTGGTCGCATCATCGACGCTCCAAAAACAGCAAAGACACACCCAATGGGAGATCGCGAACGTTCCGCGATTTTTAACCGACTACGGGCAGAGGTTTCTGGTGCCATCGTGCTAGATGCGTTCGCCGGTAGCGGTGCACTCGGCATAGAAGCACTATCTCTTGGTGCCGATTCGGTTGATTTTATCGAAAGCAACCCAAAAGCAATACAGACAATTAAGGCTAACCTTGCCAAGTTAAAGCTAACAGATAAAGCAAAGGTAATACGGAAGCCTGCGCATGAATACGATATCGTTTTTGCCGATCCGCCATATAATAACCCGCAGTATGACTATGTCGAAGAGCTAACCAAGAGCCTTAAGACAGGCGGAATACTAGTGCTATCCCACCCAGAATCGCCAGCTCCATTCGACTTTAAGGGTATGAGCATATTCAGCGACCGTAGCTATGCCGCGGCTCATATAAAAATGTATCAAAAACAATAAGCTTATTCGTGAGCTTCGGTAGGGGCATTTTCAGCACGCCACTTTGCGATTTCGCCATGGTTGCCATTTAGTAATACTTCCGGCACTTTCATACCGCGAAATTCGGCAGGTCGGGTGTATTGAGGATATTCATAGTTGTCGCCATCAGAGAAACTCTCGATCTCGGCCGACGTTTCGCCGCCGAGTACGCCAGGAATTAGGCGCACGATTGAGTCAATTACAACCATTGCCGGTAATTCTCCACCAGTGAGGATAAACTTTCCGATTGAAATTTGGCAATCCACTAGAGTAAGCACGCGCTCATCGTACCCTTCATAATGCGGGCAGATAAAGATATAGTTGTGTCCAGATTTCGCAAGCTCACCTGCACGAGCCTGGTTCCATATCTTGCCTTTTGGCGTCATCATGACTACTTTCGCATCTGGATTACGCGTTTTAGCGTCTTCAACCGCAGCAAAAATTGGCTCCGGTTTTAAGAGCATACCATCGCCTCCACCATACGGGGTGTCGTCAACCTGGCGTCTTGGACCTAGGCCAAATTGGCGTAAGTCGATTAGCTCAAACTCGACCAACTTACGGTCCTGCGCTTTCCAGAGCATCGACTGGTTGAATACTTTGTCAAACATCTCTGGAAATAATGTAATTACGGAGATTTTCATTGCTTATCAACTTTAACAAGTGCCGGGCGGATGACTTCACCTTCGTAGCGATATCCGGCGCGCAGTGTTTCTGCGACGAGTTCTTTCTCGCCGTCGCCGGATACCATAATCGCGTCATGTAGATCAGGATTGAAAGGCGTATTCGCCGCACTATCGATCCGTTCGAGCTTAAGTTCCTTCAAAGTCTTTTCAAGACTTTTTTCGAGTGGTTTTAGAGATTCGTTCACAGCGATTGCTCGGTCAAGATCATCGAGAAGCGGCAAGATTTTCATTACTGTTGTATTTTTTACAACATTGCCATATTGCTCTTTTTGAAGTTCGACCTGGCGACGATAGTTCTCGAAATCAGCGCGCGTACGCTGTAGGTCATTGGTAAGTTCTGCGATTTTCTGCTCCGATTCGTCATTCTCCACCACTTTCTTCACTTCTGGGGCCTCTGATTGCTGAACTTCTTTGTCTTCTTTAGTCATAAATAATATCCTCCAACATTAATCCTGCATGACGCACGAGCGACATCACACGTTTGTAAGACTGACGCGTTGGCCCAAGCACGCCAATATAGCTACGGTCCGAATATGGCGAACGAAAACGCGAAATAATCAACGAAACGTTCGATGTCTTACCGACTGGGTTCTCAGAGCCAATGTAGACATTGATAGCCTCGTTCGGCTGCACTTCCTGAAGCCAGGGCTTTATATTATCCAACAGCTTCCCGACTGCCTGAACCTGTGCATTTTGGATGAATTCCGGCTGCGAGAAAAGGCCACCAAAGCCGGAAATATAGAGCTGCTCGCCAATCGTCGCGAGTCCAAGATTGCCAGTCAGCTCAACTAAGCTATCAACGGCTGTGCGGATCGCATAATCCGCGCGCGACTGCGCCTGAATGCGCGTAGTAAGCGCCTTTGCGGTGCGGTCAGTATTTACCGATTCTTGGCTATCATCTTTCTTCTTGCCGTCATTATCGAGATTTTCCTGTAATGAATTTACATATAGGCGATAACCGGCATCAGTCGGAATGCGGCCCGCAGAGGTATGCGGCTGCATAATATAACCCATTTGCTCAAGCTTGACCATCTCGGCGCGAATTGTAGCCGATGAACAGTCAAAAAGCTTAGCCAATGTCACCGAGCCAACCGGCGTCGCTAGTTCGGCATATTCTTCAATAATTGCGTATAATATCTCTCTTTGACGGTCTGTCATATTGGTTATATTTTACGCTTTTTGGCACTCTTTGGCAAGGTCTGCTAATTCCTGATGCTATTTCGTCGAGATCTTATAATAATTTGAGTCACCATTTAAAACGTTCGAAAGGCCTAAATCCCAATCGATATCTTCCAGTCTCTCCGCAATTGATGAGCGATCCCAATCCGTTGAGCCGTCGCTCAGATAGATATCGTATCTTTCATTTGGATATACGACAATCAGCTCCGAATCTCTTACATAAGCACTACTGTCCGCGTTTATTACGAGGAACTGCCCTTTTGAACTTAGATATACATGAATAGTGCCATCATTCTCGTAACCAAAGAAGAAGGCATCGCGCACAAAGACTTTTTTACCCGCACGAACCATCTCCTTACCATTATTCACATCTACGAGCTGAACAAGGCCGCTACTTTTTGCAATAATATAGCTATTTAGGAAGTTCCCCATATCCTTATAGATGTTATCGGACGAATCAGTGTAGAAGTTATCGTAAGCAAAGTCAGTAATAACACGGTTACCCGTTATGTCATACAGAGCAGACTGGCCAACTTCCGGATCAAGGACGGCATATTTTTTATTTGCCCAATTGAACGGCGTAATAGAATGATATTCCTTCTCCGGTATCACCGTTAACGTAGTAGCTTTATCTTCGGTATTGTATATAAAATAGCTCGACCCATCTTGAATAATAATGTTAGGATTATCAAGATCAGCAATCTTACCACAAACCGCGTTTGCGCAATTATAGCCCTCAACTTTAACTAATTCAGTTTTCTCCGGCTCTTCAACTGGTTTCTCTTCTCGTGGGGCAATGGTTGGGCGGCTTGCAATTAGGACATTTATCACTAACCATACGGCCGCTATGACCAAGCAAGCAAAGAATGCACCGACAATCACATGGACAATTGTGCGCTTTGCTTTTGCGGCATCTTCAGCCATTTTTTGACGGCGTCGCACTTCGGCATTATATGCCTCAATTGCGGCAAGTTGCTCTCGCGCTTCTTCGCGCGAAGATTTAATTGCGCTTTTAGTCTCGACATTCGCATAGACGCCACCGGACCCCATATGTGAAAAAGGATTTTTATCCAAAATCTTATCCAGCATCGAAACATTCTCTGGATTAACCTCAGGGGTGGCAGGATTGCCAGCGCTACCATCATTCATGATACAATATTAGCATAATTGACATCAAAATGCTTAAAGTTAATGCGGAGAAAATATGGATCCTAGAGTTCAAAAAATTAAAGAGTGGCTTGGTACTGGCAGTATAAATATTTTTGGCCTTCCTTTTTCTGGAAAAGACACGATTGGCCTTCGGCTTGCGGAATTATTGGGCGCTAAGCTTCTTAGCTCCGGTTATATTCTACGCAGCGCCGAGAAAGAAGATAAAGAGTTGGCAAAGGTCTTAGCGGCCGGCAACTTGGCTCCGACTGATACTTTTAGGCGCGTGATTATGCCTTACTTTAGCCGCGATGAACTTGATGGCTGCCCATTAGTTTTAAGCAGCGTCGGGCGCTGGTCCGGTGAAGAATTCTATATCATGAATGCCGCCGAAGACGGTGGGCACCCAATCAAAGCAGTATTGCTACTCAATATTTCTGAAGACGAAGCGAAAAAACGTTGGGAAGTTTCACGTACGCTTGGCGACCGCGGCGATCGAAGCGATGATAAGGAAAAGGCGATTCTCGATACTCGCATCAAGGAGTTCGATACTAAAACTATGCCAGTTATTGTAACTTACAATAACAAAGGCCTACTTATCCAGGTTCATGCGACTGGCGACCGCGATGTCGTCTTTAATTCTGTACTGGACGAGCTTGTCAAATATATTGACAATAGCGCGGCGACTAATTAATCGCGCTTTAGCATTACCGTAAAAGCTTCGCTCGGGATATCGACTTTACCGAAGCGCTTCATACGCGCTTTGCCTCGTTTTTGTTTTTCCATGAGTTTTGCCTTACGATCGCGATCACCGGTGTGTATTTTAACCGTCACGTCTTTGCGGTATGCGCCGAGCGTCTCGCGAGCAATGATGCGCGCTCCGATTGCGGCCTGGAGTGCAACCTCGAAATTTTGACGCGGAATGACTTCCTTGAGCTTCTTTGTTATAGTGCGCCCAATTGCGTCTGCCTCACTACGGTGCGCCATTACACTCAAGGCATCAATACGCTCGCTCGCAACAAGAAAATCGATACGCACTAAATCCTCAGCGCGATAGCCACCAAGTTCATAGTTAAATGAAGCGTAGCCGGATGTTGCAGACTTTAATTGGTCATAAAAATCAGTGAGCAAATTCGCCATCGGCGCTTCAAAATTAATGATCGCACGCGTATCAATATACGAGATGTTTTTCTGAATACCGCGCTTGCCGACAATTAATTCAAGGATTGAACCAATATATTCTTTTGGCGTGATTATCTCGCCCTTTGCCCAAGGCTCGCGGATCTCCGCAACGCGGCTGACGTCCGGCAAATCCGACGCCGAGCGAATATCTAATTCTTCGCCGTCGGTTAAACTGACATGATAATCCGTCGACGGATTCGTAACGATAAGATCAAGCTTAAATTCACGTTCGAGACGTTCGCGAATAATATCCATATGAAGAAGCCCCAAAAAGCCAATGCGTAGGCCAAAACCCAGCACGGGAGAGTTCTCTGGCTCGAACTGTAATGCCGAGTCGCTTAGTGCTAGTTTCTCGAGCGCCTCCTTTAAATCCTTGTATTGATCGTTGCTAACTGGAAAGAACCCGGCGTAAACAAAGGGGTGGACATTTTTATACCCAGGCAAGGCTTCCATAGCAGGCATTTTCGCCAAGGTAACTGTGTCGCCGACCTTTGCTTCACGGGTTGCCTTTAGGTTCGTGACGATATAGCCAATTTCGCCAGTCGTCAACTCTGGGCGCGAAAACATTTTTGGATTCAGCACGCCAACTTCGAGCGCAATATCGTTCGAGCCAGTTGCCATCATACGAATATTTGCATTTTTGGGCAAGTTACCCTCAAATATGCGCACATACAACACAACTCCGCGATAATCGTCAAAATACGAATCAAAAATCAGGGCTTTTAGCTCATTCGAACTGCTTTTTCGTGGAGCCGGGACGCGCTCAATAATTGCGTCAAGGACTTTATCGACATTCTCGCCAGTTTTTGCGGATACCTTTATAATTTCCGATTCGTCGCAGCCTAGCAAATTAATAATCTCAGCTGAGACGCGCGGCACATCGCTAGCGGGCAAATCAATCTTGTTAATGACTGGAATAATTTTTAAATCTTGCTCAAGGGCGAGATAAACATTTGCAAGCGTCTGCGCTTGAATCCCCTGAGTCGCATCGACGACAAGAATAGCGCCTTCAACAGCCTGAAGGCTACGTGAAACTTCGTAAGAAAAATCAACGTGTCCCGGCGTATCGATAAGATTCAAAATATGATCCTTATACTGCATATGGGCAGGAGTAAGCTTAATCGTGATACCCTTTTCGCGCTCGAGCTCCATTGAGTCAAGTAGCTGCGACTTCATTTCACGTTTCTCGACCGTACCAGTTAATTCAAGCATACGATCAGCTAGCGTCGACTTGCCATGGTCGATATGCGCAATAATACAAAAATTCCGAATCTTATCTATATTCACAACAATATTTTACCACATTGTCAATAGTTTTAGATTAGCGAAGTAGCTCAAAAGATATAATAATCAGCGCTAAAACAATCCTATAAATGCCAAAGACGCGCAGCGAATTATTCTTTTTGAGGTATTTCATCACAAGATAAATCGCAATAATACCTGATACAAAAGCAATGACATTTGATAGCGCCAGCATCGAAGCATTGGCGGCGATATACTCGCGCGACGAGCTCGATATCAACGACTTCGCCATCACGCCAAACATAATTGGAATGCTCGCAAGAAATGAATAGTTTGCAGCCGACTCACTATTCATACCCATTAGACGTCCGGCAACAATCGTAGAGCCGGAACGCGACGTACCCGGAATCAGAGCTACGCACTGTGCGAGGCCAATTATGAGCGCGCGCGGCTTCGTAAGTTCGTTCTCGCTCTTAACTTTTGACATTTTCGGCAAACGATCAATCGCAACCATGGCGATACCAATCAGCGCCATCGCGCAAGCAATCACGACCATATTCGAGAAGAACCATGAGCTTTCGATCACGTCCGAAAGAAGCAGTCCAGCAATGACGGCCGGAATTGTCGTAATAACGACATTTATGGCAAGTTTTAGATTATGATTCTTGAAGATGTCGATTAGGATTTTCCAGATACGTTTGCGATAATAAATTAGAAGCGCCAATAACGTGCCGAGATTGATAAATTCCAAAAATAGATGAAAATCCGCACTACGCCCACCAAGGATTTGTTGCATTACTTCTAGGTGTCCAGAACTAGAAACCGGGATAAATTCCGTAATACCCTGCGTCAACCCTAGCCAAAATGATTGATACCACTCCATTTTTATTCTTCAAATGCTCCAGTATGTTTCTTTCCATTATAAATCATTGTTGGGATTCCTTTGGCATGAATATCATTCGTAACAATATCATTGTTCTTTGCAATAATGCCCTCGATTTCTTGCGAGTGAGCGCGCTTACTAATCGATTCGCGCGATGCAGTATGATAGCCGAATTCTTTCAGCCAACTCACCAGCTTATGTTCGGCTTCTTCTTCGGAATAGAAATCGTTAAAGAGGTTCTGAAAATTACGCATTTTGCCATCATATTCTTCCTTTTCGGTAAAGATGCGGTCAAGAATTGCATATGCCGGTGAATATTCGCCCGTATATTCATTCGAAACGCCTTCAGCTTCAACTGCGAGCACGTAGCTAACAATGAGCTTTGAGTTTTTGAACTTGAAATTCCCCTCAGCGTCCTGGATTGGGAACGGAATGAGCTGAACATTATTATTTTTCAAAAAGCCGCTTTCTTTTTGCGTGCGATAGGATTGCAAACATACCGAGCAGCCCGGGTCGAAAATATCAATTACTTTTTTGGCCTCAGCATTATCCGATTTTAATTCGATGCCCTGAAGACCGAGTTCAATATTTTCCCAGTCGCGGAATTTATCTGGGATTGCCGAGAAGATCTCACCCCAATCAGAGAACCAATACCCCACTGCTTCGATAGGGTTTTGCGGGCCAGAATCCCCATCAATGCTGCAAACCTCGGCTCCGAGTGAGCATGATTCTGGACGCTGAACATTACAGGTACCGAGCGACCAGAGCGCAAGGCCGGCTTTGGCGCCCTCGACAAGTGACCAAACCGTAATTAGCACTACTAGCACCGAACCGACCTCGATGCCAACCGAAATCGGCTTGACCCATTTTGGCCTTTTAACGATAACTTTACTTAAAATCGAATTTTTAATATCGTCTTTGAAGCCAGTCTCACACTTTTGAAGAGTAATACGCTTGCCGACGCAGCCCCACGATTTTTTAAATGTCTTCCACCAACGTTTGCCAATATCGCGACGAAAAATCGATAAGAAACCGACAACGACTGACATTAAACATAGAATAATAAAAGCAGCGATACAGACCATTACGAGAGAATCCTTCCGAGAATTTTTATAGTTTTGTCAATGTCAGCTGGGCGGATATGATAGCCCATCGAAAAGCGAATCAGTGGCGGATAGTGCATGACATGGTCAAGGTAATAATGCACACAGAAATAACCCGTACGCGCCATAATGCCTTCATTCGATAATGCCTGCCCTAACATATGCGAATCTAGACCGTCGATATAGAATGATATCGTAGGATTTGCAATGTCATTGATTAGCTTGACGCGCGGTTGCTCTTTTAGGAAATCAAATAGCTTTTGACTACAGCGCTCGAGATTGTTCTTGTCTGACTTCGTGCGACTGCTTAGCCATTTGAGCGCCTCGCCGAATGCAATAATCTCACCCCATGCTTGTAGGCCGGATTCGAATTTCGTATAGCGATGATTCGGTGATTCACTAGACAGAATATAGCTATCAGCATCAACGTCGTCCACCATACCGCCGCCAATAAAGCTCGTTTCTAACTTATCGAGCAAGTCATGTCGAGCGATGATCACGCCGAGAGATGGACCGTACATTTTGTGAGCCGAGCTACAAATAGCGTCAGCCTCAGTCTTTTCGAGGATGTCCGAAGAATGAGCCAAAGCCTGCGCGCCATCAATGATTATTATGCCGCCCTGTTTATGAACTTTTTTGACTAAATCCTTAACGTTTATCAGCTTGCGACCATCAATATTTGAAGCAGAGTTCACTACCACGAGTGCCTTTTTGAAATCATAGGCATCGATATCAATCGAGCCGTCACGCTCGCGACGCATTATCTCGCGCGGAATGTTCATGCGTTTCGCGAAAGTCATCGTCGAAAGAAATGGCGAATTATGCTCAATCTCGGATGTCATGACTTTCTTAAAAATTCCCGGCTTAAACTGCGACAAAATGAGATTGATGCCGTAAGTAGTATTGAGCGTGAATGATACGAAATAGTCGCGTGATTTGAGCTTTAAATATTTTAGTACCGCCGTACGCGTATCTTCAACTAATTCATCAGTACGGCGACCCCAAGCGTATTTTACTCTCTCGCCACAAGAATTATGCTCAGTATAATAACGATTCAATGCGTCAATGACCTGACGCGGGCGTAAAGATTGGCAGGCGGAGTCTAAATAAACATCACCGTCGCGCAAATAATCAAAATCCTCCATATTTTTTCCTCCGCAAAAAAACTACATCTATTTTACCATAAAAAATACCGCCGGTGGGAACCGGCGGATAGGCCTTAGTAAAAAATATTCAGCCATAAGGCTTCCGCAAAATAGTTGAGCGGAGAGCCAAATAACAGGAATGCGCCACGACATGCTGCGTCTTCTGTTCTCTTCGCAGAGTTGCTTGCAACACACCAACGATGCGACAGAATCGCAGCAAGACCGACTTCAATCACTATCGCAGCAAGAGATAAAGTTGTTTTGCCGACAAAGAGTGACGCTATTTCTGCCACCGCAACGCCAAAAAGCATGATTCTGGGCAGTTTGCCTTCACATACCCATCCGGGGTCAATCAGGCTAGCTACATACGTAATAGCGACAGCGGCAGCGGTAGTAAACATAGCATGCGACGTTATGTCGGGGTCACCGCAAACGATAGATAGCAACTCGCCGAACGAGTATGACATCATTGCATACGCCACTACTCTGCTGGGATTATTTCTCTTTTTGTCCGCCAGCATCGCAGCGAAAGCGAAAATTACTACCGCCAGAACTAAGCCGAGAATCGGCAGCTTCGAAAAAGGTAGGAATTTCGGAGCGAGGGCGGCGATCATAGCACCACCAGCAAACATGGCGGCGATTATACCATTATATTTGGTATCTTTCATCGAGTTACACTCCCTTTCAAAGGTCTTACTTGGATTATCTTAGCCAATCTAAAATAACGTCCAAGATACAATTTCATTATAGCATATTTCTATAAAAAAGTCAATACGCATACCACACAAATGCCGTATTCGCCAATAAAAACAACCCCTCAGTATAGGGGTTGTTTTTCTAATAATCGAGATTGTTACAGATTCTCGATTGAAGCTTCGATCTCCTCGTCGCTCGGCTCATCATCGCTGCCAGTATATTGTGCAAGCGATTCAACACCGGTACCTACTGGAATCTTGCGACCAATAATCACATTTTCCTTGAGGCCACGTAAGTGATCGACGCGACCGGAAATTGCGCTCGAGATAAGGACGCGAGTCGTATCCTGGAAGGAAGCCGCCGATAAGAAGGAATCAGAATAGATAGATACCTTAGAGATACCAAGTAACATCTGAGTGTAGCTAGCCTGCTCTTTACCCTCAGCCAGCATCTTAGCATTAGCTTCGGCAACTGCGGCACGCGAGACGATGTCGCCAGTTATAAATTCCGTATCACCCGATTCCTCAATCATTACGCGCGAGAACATCTGGCGAATAATGATTTCAAGGTGTTTTGCGGAAATCTCATGACCCTGAGCAGCATAGATTGCAAGGATGTCATTAAGGATATAGCGCTCGGTTTCTTCAATGCCCTTATACTTCATAAGGTCCTGAAGATTCAATGAACCCTCAGAGAGACGGTCGCCAGGTTCGACATGGTCGCCGTCCTTAACAGCAAGTGCGTAGTCCTGAGGGACCGATACCTTGACTGGGCTGCCGGCGTTTGCGACAAGCACAATTTCATCATCAGTTAGCTCGACGATGCCATCGAACGGAGCAATAATTGGCTCCGCGCCTTTAGCTTTACTTGCAATGACTGCGCCGGTTTTTACGCTTGCACCGTCTTTTGCCTTGGCTTTGCGGCCATCAAGCGCAAAGTGTTCAGTCTTACCAGCTTCTGGGGTAACCTGGACGATGTTGAAACGCCCTTCTTCCCAAGTCGAGACAAGACCAGAAACCGTAGCGATATATGCCTGACCTTTTGGCGTACGAGCCTCGAGAAGCTCCTCAACGCGCGGAAGACCGCGAGAGATAGCACCAGAACCGGCCTGACCAGATGAGTGCTTGGTATCGAGCGTAAGCTGAGTACCTGGCTCACCGACAGACTGAGCGGCAATAACGCCAACTGGTTCATGATATGCAACTGGCTGGCGGGTCGACATATCGATACCGTAAGCCTTGCGTGGAACGCCATCGGCGCACTCGGTAGTCAAGATGCTCTGAATCTTCAAGCTATCAATTTCCTCGTCAGCATCAAGCTGCGCAGCCATTTCGTGGCTGATAAGCTGATCGGCTTCGAGGCCATATTTCTCAACTGGCTCTGCACTATAGCGACCATAGATGCGGTCGGCGAAGTTGATGCCAGTGATTTCGGTCTCGCTCTTATAGATGCGGAAACCTGGATCCTCAGCCTCGGTATCTACCGTAAATACGTCCTGAGACACATCGACGAGACGGCGCGTCAAATAACCGGAGTCAGCTGTACGTAGGGCCGTAGAGACCTGGCCCTGACGTGCACCGCGAGTCGCGATGAAGGATTCGAGCGTATTAAGACCCTTCTTGAAGGACGACTTAACTGGGAGCTCGATTTCACGGTTGAAGACATCCACCTGAATACCAATCGTTGCCGAAGCGAGCTTAATGTTACCCGCAGAACCACGAGCACCAGAGTTAGTCATGATTGAGATGTTAGTATCGAGGCTAGCGAGGTTATCCTTAACATGTTTTGCAACCTCATCATCAACCTTACGCCAAGAATCAACCGTCAAGCGGTAGCGCTCATCTTCGGTCAAGAGACCTTCGTCAAATTGCTGAGAAATCGCAGCAGC
This sequence comes from uncultured Candidatus Saccharibacteria bacterium, assembly GCA_946187605.1. Taxonomy (GTDB): domain Bacteria; phylum Patescibacteriota; class Saccharimonadia; order Saccharimonadales; family Saccharimonadaceae; genus UBA2834. The sequence goes on along the minus strand of CAMHRH010000012.1, from coordinate 3,660 downwards.
ACGACCCTCACCCTCGGCGATCATTGCTTCAACCTCTGGATAATCTGGATAGTCGTCTTTCGACGTCGAAATACCGGCAACAGTCTCATACTTGAAGGAGAGGTCCTTAATTGCATCAGCAGTCTGAACAGCTACTTCATCGCCAAATTGGTCAAGAATGTTCGCCATGACCTTCTTGAGGTGCTTACTATTCTGAACTTCGTTATCATATGGATATTCTTTCGGAAGAATCTCGTTGAAGAATACACGGCCGAGCGTTGTATCGCGCTTCTGACCCTTCGTATGCACGCGAATTGGGCTCTGAAGTTGAATGAGGCCCATATCGTACGCGAGCTCCGCTTCATAGACACTGGTATAGCTCTTGCGCTCACCCTGTGCAGACGGCTTGTCATAAGTTAGGTAGTAGCTACCAAGCACGACATCCTGAGTAATAGATAGGACAGGCGCGCCATCGGCTGGCTTCAAGAGGTTCTTACCTGCAGCCATGAGCTCTTTGGCCTCAGCCTGAGCTTCACTTGAAAGTGGAAGGTGGACCGCCATCTGGTCGCCATCATAGTCGGCGTTAAAGCCGTTTGCGACGAGTGGATGGAGCTGAATTGCCTTACCATCAACAAGCTTTGGCTGGAAAGCCTGAACCGACAAGCGGTGAAGCGATGGAGCGCGGTTTAGAAGAACATATTTACCTTCAATAACCTCGTCAAGCGCATCCCAAACCACTGTTTCGCCCTGCTCAATCAAGCGCGATGCCGAACGGATATTATTCGCATGTTCATGGCTAATTAACCAAGAGACGACGAATGGCTTAAAGAGCTCAAGTGCCATCTGTTTTGGCAAGCCGCACTGATTAATACGGAGTTCTGGGCCGACGACAATCACGGAGCGACCAGAATAATCAACGCGCTTACCGAGAAGGTTCTGGCGGAAGCGGCCTTGCTTACCCTTCAAGAGATCAGAAAGACTCTTTAGCTTGCGGCGGCCATTTTGCGAGCTTGCAGCACGACCACCACGGCTTGCATTATTATCGATTAACGCGTCAACAGCTTCCTGAAGCATGCGTTTCTCGTTGCGGCAGATGACTTCTGGGGCATTAAGATCAATTAGCTTCTTTAGGCGGTTATTACGGTTAATGACGCGGCGATAGAGATCGTTTAGATCCGATGTCGCAAAGCGTCCACCAGCGAGTGAAATCATTGGGCGTAGATCTGGTGGGATGACCGGAATAACATTCAAGATTAAATCGGTTGGCTTGATGCCTGCAGATTGCATACCCTCAAGGACTTTGAGGCGCTTCATAATCTTCTTCTGCTTCTGGCCCTTAGCTTCCTCGGCTTCGGCATGCAAGTCCTCAATTAGCTTCGCAAGGTCGATTTCCTTGAGAAGTTTCTCGATACCGCTAGCACCCATTTCGACCGTAATAAGGTCTTCATAGCCTTTATCTTCGTCTTCAAGATTGCGATAGTCGATTTCGGATATGACGGCGCCCTTCTTAAAGCCAGTCAAAATCGTCTTTTCGTTGCGGTAGTTTTCTTCAAGCTCGTCTAGTTCCTTGGTCTGAGCTTCGGCGAGAGCCTTGACATCGGCGCCATCGGCTTTCGATTCCTGGGCATAGCGAGCCTGAATTGCCTGACGCGCAACATCAGTTTGCGCCTCGAGGTCTTCTAGACGCTTGTCGATCGCCTCTGTATCCGCATCAATGATGACGTATGACGCAAAATAGGTAACTTTCTCAATATTCTTAACAGTGATGTCGAGCAATAGGCTAAGTGCAGATGGAGTGCCGCGCATAAACCAGATGTGTGCAACTGGCGCAGCGAGCGAAATATGCCCCATGCGTTCGCGACGAGTAATGCTCTTTGTGACGAGGTTCCCCTCTTTATCGACGGCCGCTTCGCGGGAACGGACGCCTTTTAGTTTTGGATCATTAGGATTAATATCCTTTACTGGTCCGAAAATGCGCTCGCAGAACAAACCATCGCGTTCTGGCTTTTGCGTGCGGTAGTTAATCGTCTCCGGTTTTAGAACCTCGCCGTAGCTCCAGTTCAGAATATCTTCTTCGCTAGCTACAGAAAGGCGGATGGAGTCGAAATCGTTGGCGCTAATGAAATTATCTTGCCAAGCCATATTATAGGTCCTCCCCTAAATCAGTTATTGTATCTTCGTCGCCGGCTTCGTCCTCGATATCGTCTGATGGCTCGTCGAATTCTTCTTCGATATTACCATCACTATCAAGCGTTTCGAAGCCTTCACTATCTTCGCCTAAATCTTCTGGCGGATTACCACTTTCAGTATTTGCGTAGATAACGGAATCATCACGCATGCGTTCAACTTCCTCGGTCGCTTTCTCGATTACGCGGTCCGCATCTTTAGCATCACCATTATCAAGCAAATCAACCTTCAAGCCAAGGCCCTGGAGCTCTTTAACAAGAACATTGAAGCCTTCTGGGAGTTTTGGTCCTTCGATTAGCTCACTCTTAATGATAGATTCATAAGCCTTTGCACGTCCGTAAACGTCATCCGACTTAATCGTGAGCATCTCCTGCAAGGTAGATGCGGCGCCGTAAGCCTCGAGTGTCCAAACCTCCATCTCACCGAAGCGCTGGCCACCATTCTGGGCTTTACCACCGAGTGGCTGCTGAGTAACCATCGTGTATGGGCCAGTCGAGCGAGCGTGAATCTTATCAGCGACCATGTGGTGAAGTTTGAGCATGTACATAATACCGACTGTAATGCGCTCTTCAAATGGTTCACCAGTTAAACCGTCGTAAAGCGTGACGCGACCGTCGCGGTTATATCCGGCTTTCTCAAGCTCTGCGGAGATTACATCATCTTGGACAGAGTTGAAAGATGGCGTAGTGACTTTGTAACCAAGTGCGCGGGCGGCCATACCAAGGTGAGTCTCGAATAACTGACCAAGGTTCATGCGGCTCGGCACGCCCATTGGGTTCAAGAGAACGTCGACTGGAGTACCATCTTCCATAAATGGCATATCCTCGACTGGGAGAATACGCGCAACAACACCCTTGTTACCGTAACGACCGGCGAGCTTATCACCAACGCTGATCTTGCGCATTTCAGCAACGTAGATCTTGATTTGCATAATAACACCGGATTTGAGCTCGTTGCCTTGTTCGCGAGTGTAAACGCGAACGCCAACAACCTTACCGCCATCGGAGCCATTCATGCGGACAGAAGTGTCGCGAACGTCTTTAGCCTTTTCACCGAAGATTGCGCGCAGTAGTCGCTCCTCAGAGCTAAGCTCCTGCTCACCTTTAGGCGTAATTTTGCCGACAAGCACGTCGCCGTTCTTCACTTCGCTACCGACCGTAACAATACCATCTTCGCCAAGGTGGCGGAGCGCAGCCTCGCTAACATTCGGAATATCGCGCGTGACCTGCTCTGGACCAAGCTTAGTTTCGCGGACTTCGACATCGAAGTCGCGAATATTAATACTCGTAAGCTCGTCATCTTCAACGAGGCGGCGAGAGATAACAATAGCATCATCCATGTTATAACCGCGCCATGGCATAAATGCTACAAGCATGTTTTTGCCGAGAGCCAATTCACCGCCATCGATCGAGGCGCCTTCGATAAGGACGTCGCCATATTTAACTTTTTGGCCACGCTTAACAACAGTGCGCTCATCATAACAGCGGTCATCAT
>CAMHRH010000011.1 GCA_946187605.1 uncultured Candidatus Saccharibacteria bacterium | reverse complement strand
AAGGTAGGTTAAGACCTTCAAATGCACCCTTGCGAATAACATTATCGCGAGCTGCGCGTGCCGCCTTGCGAGCGCGAGCCGCAAGTGTTGCCTTATTAACAATCTTCTTAGCAACATCTGGATGCTCTTCGAGATAGTAAGCAAAGTATTCGCTCATCACCTTATCGGTATAGCCACGCACCTCTGGGTTACCGAGCTTATTCTTGGTCTGACCTTCAAACTGTGGATCTGGAAGTTTCACCAAGATTACAGCGGTCAAACCTTCCTTAATATCATCACCGGTAAGGTTATCTTCCTTTTCCTTGAGAAGGCCATTTTTACGTGCATAATCATTGATTACGCGGTTAAGTGCCGTACGGAAACCAACTACGTGCGTACCGCCATCTGGCGTCAAAACGTTATTAACGAATGGACGCAAAGTCTCAGTAAACGTATCGTTATACTGAACTGCAACCTCAACAATGATATCTTCGATTGGCTTCTCAACATAGAAGATATCATCAGAGATAACTTCCTTACCCTCATTAAGACGCTTACCACCTTCGAAATAGAAGGAATCAGACTTGCCCGTACGCTCATCATGAACCGAGGCAAGAATGCCTTTAGTTAGATAAGCTTGGTGACGTAGATAGTTTACTACCCAGTCATAATCAAAAGTCGTCGTCTCTTTGAAGATCTCCGCATCAGGATAGAAGGTAATCATCGTACCCTGCTTATCCGTATTGCCAGTCACCCCAAACGGAACAACTGTTTTACCCTTGTCGAACTCAATATGATGAATCCTGCCGTTTTTATATACTTCGGCAATCATATGCGTCGACAAAGCGTTTACTACCGATGAGCCTACACCGTGCAAACCAGACGATACCTTGTAACCGCCACCGCCAAACTTACCACCAGCATTAAGGACGCTAAGTACCGTCTCCAATGCCGACTTCTTCGTCTTTGGGTGGATATCGACAGGAATACCACGACCATCATCAACGACGCGACAGCCACCATCAGATAGCAAAGTAACCTCGACGCGCGTCGCATATCCTGCGATTGCCTCATCGATAGAGTTATCCGCAATCTCTTTCACGAGGTGATGCAAACCATCATAGCCGGTCGATCCGATGTACATGCCTGGGCGCTTGCGCACATGCTCTAGGCCATCAAGAACCTGAATATCCTTTGCGCCGTAATCATCAGCGCCGGACTTTTTTGCTTCAGCCATTTATATTTACCTCTACTTTTTATTAACAAGTATTATTCTAGCATAACTCACCCCCAAAAATCAAGTCTAAGGCCTCTAAAATCGCGTCTAAGGCCCTTCTGGCCCAAAAACCATATATTTACCCATTTTACGAAAAATACCCACAATTCGAGCCCGATGCGCACTTTTTACCGCTGCACTAATACGCTCGCCCCACGACAAATAACGGCATATGTATCTAAAAAATCTAAGTAGTAACGCCAATCATTACCGCCAGCGCAGGACTACGCCATCTTCATCATTCTGCATCTGGCTAAAACCGCCCCTTGCCCCAGAAGCAGGCGCGCTAGGGGCCGGAGTCGCAACCGGCGCCGAAGCAACCGAAGTCGTGGCCGGGGCCGCAGCAATCGAAGCCGGAGCCTTAACTGGGGCAGACACCCTATGTTCATGTTTAATTTTTATACCATCAGCCAGATTCGGCTCTGGCCCAGCCACTGGCGCTGCCGCCGCAACCTTAACAACTTCTTCAGGGGCCGCTTTTTCGACATTTTTCGCCGCGGCCGCCGCCCACACCGAACCGCCAGCATTATCCGCAATAATCTTATCTGCCACCCCTTGCTTTGCCGGTTTTGCTATCTTTATTGGCGGCTCGCGCAATTGACGCGGTTTGTCGACTGCCGCTGCGACCTGGTTTGCTTTCGAAATCGAGCCTGCATCGCGCTCGGATGGTTTAGGCGCTACTGTTGGCGCCGGAGTCTTCACAACCGGCATCGCCTGTTTCTCGGCCAACTCTTTACGCGCCTCTTTCTTCGCAGCTTCGTTCATCTCCGCTTTCTTCTCCAGCCAGCTATCAAGAAAATTCTTCTTCGGAGCCGGAGCGGCGCTACTCATTGACGGCGCAGCACCAGTGGCCGGCTTCTTCTCCGTTGTCGCCGCTAAACGCGCATCAATCTCCGCCTCGACTTCCGCACGCGGTCGTCCATATTTAGATAAAGCATAAGCCTTCATTCGCACCATCAGCTCATCTGACGATTCGCCTAATGGCGGCAGCAAACTCAACGTAAACGGCGACGTCGGCATATCAAACATCATTACCGTCGCAATTGCGCAGAAATTCGGCTGTTTATGTAAGTCCTCCGCCGTAAATATCGGCGAAAAAGCTTTCTCCATCAATTCCGCATCCGTAACACCGAGACGGCCAGACATAATCGTACCAACGTTACCGAGCAACGCCTCGCGAATCTTATCTGTCAGCTGTGTCATGAACTGGTTCGCCAAGACAAGATTCAAGCGATATTTGCGCGCTTCAGACAAAATAGACTCAAAACTCTCCGTCGCAAAGTTCTGGAACTCATCCACGAATAAGCAGAAATCTTTACGATCATCTTCAGGAATATCCTGACGACTCATCGCCGCCGCCTGGAATTTCATCACAAAAATCATACCAAGAAGCTGCGCATTCAACTCGCCAGTCTTACCTTTCGAAAGGTTAATCAGGAGGATCTTCCCCTCATCCATTATCTGACGGATATTAAAGCCCGATTTTGTCTGACCAAGAATATTGCGCATCATCTTGTTCGACAAGAATGGCCCCCACTTCGAAACGAACCAGCTCGTTACCTCGCCGGCATCACTAGATTTCTGAGATGCCGGAAATTCTTTCGTCCAATAATCATAAACTGTCTTGTCCGTCACATATTTCAACTTCGACTTCACAAACTCCGGATCAATAAAACACCTTGGAATATCAATAAATGTACCACCTTCCGGATCGCTCATCAAAAGCAACGCCGCATTGCGGAACATATGCTGTGCGCGGGGGCCAAAGATGCCCTGATTTCCTGGATCATACAGAGAGGTAAGCATATTAATGCCCTCCTGCACGATAAAGTCCTTCTGGTCCTCAGTCTGAAACTCAAACATGTTCATACCGACCGGATTATCCATATTGCCCGGCTCAAATACGATAATATCGTCCATGCGCTCCTGCGGCACTTTACTCAAAAGCAGCTCAATCGCGTCGCCATGCGGATCAATAAATGCAAAACCACGCCCGTCGCACATATCCTGATAGGCAATGTTCGTGAGCAAAATCGACTTACCCATACCAGTAGAACCAATCACATAGGTATGGCGACGACGGTCCTTATCGCGCAAACGAATCACCTTTTCTTCGCCGCGGAACTTATTCACGCCGAGCACTACGCCATCTTCAGCCAACTTTGCCGGGCCATCCACCTGCTTAATCGCCTGGCGCTCAACTTGACTAGTAGGAATTGAGTTCTGACTCGGTAGATGAAAAATACTCGCCATTTCAACGCTGTTCAAAATCATATCCGACTGCGCCTGCGGGAACCATCTAAGAATATAGTTACGCGCCAGCTCTGTTGCACTCTTCATGTCATAGCGGAAGCCATTTGACTGCGGTAAGTCAAACTGCGAAAAAATCGAAACTACGCTACTAAGCAGAGCCTCAGAACGCGCCTTCGTATTCGCACTCGCCACAATCCTAATTAAAGTCTCGAAGCCAGGATATTTCGTCTTCGCCTCAATCCGCTGAATCTCTTCTTGCTCCAGATTCGTTAGCGTCTTCTCTTGAACTTTATATGGATCATGCTCATCTGGCGGCTTCCAAAGCGCCTCCGCAACATCGCCAACTAAGTTCCCCGCACCATTCACAAGACGACCGACTACGCCAGCCGCTTTCTGCGATTTTTTACCATCGCGTATATTTTGTACTCGGTCAATCGACTTTTTTACCCAGCCCCCATCCGTTGGACGGAACATGACTTGTATCGCCACGCCATCGCCCTGCTTTGCCGTCGATAGCGCATTAATAAGGCCGAGACTCGCATCACGCTTCGTGTCCTCATAGCTCGCTATCGGATTCCAAAAATCCTCCTTGAGGCTTAGTTCACCACCGGCTACCGCATCGATCTTGCTATCTTTATTAAAGAAGTTCGGATCCTCAACCTCTTCAAGGCGCGCCGTCGGATATGCTGCCGTAATCGCCTGCTTTACCGTCTCCGTTAAAACCGCCGGCACCACTGCGTAATACTTAATAAATCCATCATGCGCAATAATCTCAAAACTAATGTGTTTTTGCCCGAAAAGCCTTGTTTTAAAACCCTTAGTTAGCGTCGAAGAGATAATGCTATACATTACCTGCGCCTCAGATAACTGCTCACCTATCACATCGCGCTCATCGCGTCCATTCACTTGCACATCATCCGTACTCGGCGGCAGATGAATTAGCATCGGGACCATCTTTAACGCGCGTGCATAATTTTTCTTGTCCCTTTGCGCATCAGAAAAAATCTTCCAAGCTATCACTAATGCTGCAATCACTACCGCGCCAGCAATCAGAGGCGTAACTAATTGATCCATCTAAATCTTGCCTCCATTTAGCCCATCACCACGATTGCGACCAAAAGCTTTTTTCATTAAATCCCAACGCGCCTTATCTAAGTCGCTCATCAACTTATGCGGGTCATTCTTGTCTTCATTGATAATCTGCGATACTTTTGCAACATATGCTTTCGGCAGAGCTTCAGCATCACGCGACACCTCAATTTGCTCGAGTTCCGCAACCCTTGGACTCTCCTCCACAGAATCATCTTCTTTTGCAAAATCTATTGGCGCAGCCGCCGTTGGCATCGCGCTCGACTGCTTTTCGGCAAACTTCTCGGCCGGATTTGGCGCCTCATTAAACTGAGGTATCTGCTCCGTCGAAGAACGCATCTGCTCGTTATTCCGTAAGTTTTCGCCAAAATCTACCGGAACATCCCCCGTCGGCGGCATTTCTGGGACCGCGAAAAAATCGCTATTCTCACGGCTACCACCTCCTAAACCGCCCATATTATCCATAAGCTTTATTATATCACATTACGCGATGTCAAAAAGCACAAGAAGACTTCGAGTAATACTACGAGCACAATCTCGCCAATCGAAATTCCGCCGAATGAACCTACTAGCATGAGCATCACTGGCGCCAAAGCTAAGACTAAGCCATAGCGAAAGCTACGCTTATTGACGTCCTGAATAGCAAATTCTCGATTCATTTTTCCGCGGAAAATAAAAAATAGCTTGCAGACAAAAGCCGCAAGCCCTAAAAAGAACAGGTAAGATGTTGTAAAAAATAATAAAACACCTACGGGACCTACCTTACTCGGAGATGTAAAAATCATCATTGTCGCCAAAATAACCGCAGCACATGCGCTTATCATCAGCAATAGTTTATTCATAAGCGAATTATAGCACAGAATCCCCCGCTATTCTTCCCTTATAAGCAAACTATAACTAGTAATAAGTGTTTACTTACACCGTCGCAAAAAGATATATCAGACGCCACTTATTTCCCCGACAAGATTCCAGGAGCTAAAGGTAGAGAGGATTATCTGGCAAATATATACATTACTTAAAGCCACAATCTTTATGTCTACCTTAGCTCTATTGACCGCCTCTCGTATAGAGAGGCATAGTCCTTGTAAGTTCTCAGCAATCCTCTGTTATGTTGGGTATCAATGTGCTAGTCTTGCTTTCTGATCTTACGCGCTCAACGCTCCTTAGCTCACGCTAAGTTTTGGCGGAGCTTAGCTTACTCCTAGTAGTTGTAATTTATGGCTAGAAATAAGCTATTACTACGCCAAATTCACCACTCCGCTACGATTGTATTCGTTGAACCCCATTTTTATTTTTGTTTTGCTTGTTTTTATTTCTGTTCAAGCATAGCTTCACTATAGCAAACATAAGCGTAAAAGTCAATACTCATTGAGCAAGATTTTTAGTGTATTTTTTACAACACCATCACAATCAACAGGGGTAAGTTGCCCAAAATATTATAGTGTATTTTTTACAACACAACCCATATTTTTATCCATTCCCCACACTATAGCCTGTTTCAAATGCGCTAAAAACATTATTCAAGGGGTCAATAAAACTATTCTTTTCAACAGGGCCATGTTTTTATTACTTGTTCATTTTATAAAATTTTTATGAGCCATTTTTCGTACAATTTTTTTCCACATTTCCGCACTTTTCTATGTAAAAAACACAACGTTTTTATTATTGACACTAGCGTTTTGAAGGATTATGCTTAAAATAGCTTTTGAGTAAAAATCTTGCACAGAAGCCAAAAACAAAAATCGATTCCAAAATAACTCCACACTCCACACAAAAGGGTCGGTTTTACTCGCAGTTACCGACTCTTTTTTTATATTAAGAATGTGGGGTTTGCTCTTATATCAAATAGCGTCAGTAGCATAGCTGACGCTATTTTTGCCTTCAAAAAAAACGCCCCTACGAGACGCCTGTTTTTGGATAACATTTTTCAGTGGTGGAGCTGCCGGATACTGCCTCCGGGTCCGATAAATCTCCAAATATGCATTCTACGAGCGTAGTCTATTCTTTTATCTCGGCATTCCCGCAAGGCTGGAATAAACAAAACCTTACAGTGCCATGACTAAATTTTCGTGCCGACCACCGTCACAAGATCAGCCTTAATACCATGATTATGATATCGGTATTACGCTATGGTATCTCAAGTAATCCGACAGACCTACAATATATTAGGCCCAAGCGTAAGCTGGCATATAAGCCACGTGCTTACTAGCAGATTTGTCTGCATTTACTAGAGTACTTACGGTACAAAACGACTCGCCTGCATATTGTTAATAAACCGTCTAAGCTTTGTCAGCCCCAACTGTAACAGAGATTTTATCATACTTAAGCTTCTCATTCAAGAGTACCCACCCTATACTCTCGCCATGACAACTCAAAAAATATCATCAGCCATACCTACCGGATATAGCGCAGCGCGCATCACTATCGAGTGTGATTGCAATAAAGGTCTTCCGCGTTTCGACATCGTCGGCCTCCCTAGTCGCTCAATCAGTGAAAGTCGCGAACGTATCCGTTTCGCCCTAAAAAACTCCGGTTTTTCTTTTCCAAAAGATCACCTTGTCATTAATCTCGCCCCAGCAAACCTCCAGAAAAGCGGCAATCATCTCGACCTGCCGATTGCGCTCGCAATTCTTGCGCATAGCAACCAAATACCAACAGAAAACCTATCGCACATATTATCAGTAGGAGAACTCGCTTTAAATGGCATTATTCGCCCTGTCAGCGGCATTTTGAGCATCGTTGAATATGCTGAAATAAACCATTACAAATGACTAATCATTCCCTCTCAGAATTACCATCAAGCAAAATTAGCGTCACAAACAAACATAAAACTTGTACCCGTCAGCAACCTATATGAACTCTGGCAAATCATTACGCAAACAAAAGCCCCGACTTATCCACCAAAAAACGTTGTAAAAAATACAAAAATAGATAAAAATCGCCCTTTCCTCGACCAAATTATCGGTCAAAACCAAGCTAAACGCGCTTTAATCATTGCTATGTCAGGCCGTCATAATATCTTACTCTTTGGACCACCAGGCGCAGGCAAAAGCCTCCTCGCTAAGGTCGCAAATGAGCTTCAGCCGCCACTTAGTCACTCTGAGTCTATCTCTACTACAAAAATTCATTCACTAAGCAATAATATTTTCGCTATCGTCCGCAACCGCCCCTATCGTTCGCCCCATCATAGCATTAGTCGCGCTGCAATGATTGGAGATAGCTCGGCACGCCCCGGCGAAATATCGCTCGCTCACAACGGCATCCTGTTTCTTGACGAGCTGCCAGAATTCAAACGAGATGTCCTCGAATCATTACGCCAACCACTCGAAGATAAAAAAGTCTCAATCGGTAGCGCTCGACAACGCGCCGTCTTCCCGGCAAATTTTATGCTCATCGCGACTATGAATCCGTGCCCATGCGGCTATCTCGGCTCAAACACGCATGCCTGTCACTGCACAATGTCTCAAATTAAAAATTATCGCCATCGCATTTCTGGCCCATTACTCGATCGAATCGACCTCCATATCAAAGTCTCCACCGTGAACTCATCTGTTTTATTAAAAAATACAACAGTTAGCACTCACGAGCATATCACTGCCAAAAACCTCATTCGAGACACTCTGGATACACAATTTAAGCGCTATAGTAAACCGTGCGCAGACTTGAACTCAGCTGAGACAATTCAGTATTGCAAACCGTCTCACGACGCAAGCCTCTTCCTAAATGACGCTTCGGTCAAACTAGGCCTCTCCGCTCGAGCGTACTTCAAGACGCTAAAGCTTTCTCGTACTATCGCCGATATCGAACAGTCCGAAACCGTCACTATTAACCATGTCGCAGAAGCCCTACAATACCGTTCGATAATCTAGCAATAAATCCGTTTGCACTTATACGCCTTTTCTGATATAATCTACCCCATAACAAGTCTAATTTTTGAGGAGCAAAACTATCAGTAGTCCTACATCTCGTACCCGCATTAACGGCGACATTCGTCACCCAGAGGTACGCGTAATTAGTGCTGATGGTGCGCAGTTAGGCATTATGTCTAGCCGCGATGCGCAGCTCATGGCGCGCGACGCAGGTTTGGATCTAGTGGAGATTTCTCCTAACGCAAATCCACCAGTAGTCAAAATCATCGATTGGGGCAAATATCAATACCAAAAGATGAAAGAGCAATCTCGCGCTAAGAAAAACGCAAAAAGCAGCGAGCTCAAACAAATTCGACTTGGTTTGAAAATTGGGGAGAATGACCTCAATATTAAAGTCCGCAAAACCCTCGAGCTACTCGAAGGCGGCGATCGCGTCAAAATCATGATCGTATTTCGTGGCCGCGAAATGGCTCACAAAGAAATCGGTACCGATCTGATGAATAAAATCGTCGAAAAGCTCGGGCCTGACGTCATCATTGATGGCAAGTCGCAAATGAGCGGACGCAATCTTACTTTTATGGTTCGCCATAAGTAGGATCATTCAACGCCCACCGGTTCCCTACACCCCAAAGCGTTAAGAACATCAACTAAAGTAGGAAAAGGTAACAAAATGCCAAAACTCAAAACCCATAAGGGTACCGCTAAGCGTGTTCGCATTACCAGAACCGGTAAAGTCATGCGCGAACGTGCATTCGGCAACCATATCTTGGCTAAAAAGTCCAAGGCGCGCAAACGCAACATGAAGACCCCTGGCACCGTCAAGGGCAAAATCGCTAAAAACGTTAAAACTGCATTAGGAGCCTAAGTCATGAGAGTTAAACGTGGAGTTGCTGCTCGCGCAAAGCATAAAAAGATTCTAAAAGCTGCTAAAGGTATGCAGCATTACCGCACTCGTAGCTTCCGCCTCGCGAAGCAGGGTGTCATCAAATCATTGCGCTATTCCTACCGTGACCGCCGTAATCGCAAACGCGATCTACGCGCCCTCTGGATCACTCGCATCAACAACGCTGCCCGCGAAAACGGTATCAGCTACAGCAAGTTGATCAACGGTATGAAGAACAAAGGCATCGAGCTCGACCGCAAGGTCCTCGCCGAAATCGCCGTCAGCGATCCAAAAGCCTTCACTGCTATCGTTGAAAGCGTAAAATAATCTATCGCAAAAAGAAATATCCTCGAGAAACCGGGGATATTTTTTTGTTATAATTTATGTATGTTACAGGTCAAAAATCTATCATTTTCCGTCGGACCTGCCCGAAAACGTTCAACTATTTTAAATAACCTGAACCTAAATATTAAGCCTGGCGAATTCGTCGTCATTACCGGCCCAAACGGTAGTGGCAAATCCACCCTCGCCAAGCTCACCATGGGGCTCGAGAAGGCAACCAGCGGCCAAATCATATTTAATAACCAAGATATAACAGATAAAAACATCACCGAGCGCGCCAAACTCGGAATCGCCTTCGCCTTCCAACAGCCGCCGCACTTCAAAGGAGTGACCGTCAAGGATCTTCTGCAGATTTCCGCCACTGGCCACGAAACCTTTCTCGAAGACAGCGAGACGGATTATAAAAAACTCATCGAGACCGTAGGCCTAGATGAGAGCTACCTTGAGCGCGAAGTCAATAATACCCTTTCCGGCGGCGAGCTTAAACGTATCGAGATTGCCTCCGCCATCGCGCGCAACGCCCAGCTCACTATCTTCGACGAGCCAGAAGCCGGCATCGATATCTGGAGTTTCGAAAAGCTAGTCCAGGTCTTTAAGAAGTTCCGCGATAAGGCCCCCGAGCGCGCCCTAGTCATTATTTCTCACCAGCAACGCCTCATTAAACAGGCTGACCGCATCATCGTCCTTGAGAACGGCCAAATAGCCTCAGAGGGCCATCCTGATGACGTTCTGCCGCAGTTACAGGAGGCGGGATCATGAAAACCCTCGACCAAATCGAAAAAGAGCTCATGCAGACAGTCGCTGGCATTCATGAACCGCCAGCTGGCGCCTACAACTTCCGCGTCAATGGCAAATCCGTCGACCGCCAAAGCTCAAAAAACATCAATGTCGAACCCCAAGAGAACGGCCTCATTATTACCGTCAAAGCCGATACTCAGGACGAAGTCGTTCACATCCCCGTTATCATCTCAAAAACCGGTCACAAAGAAGTCGTCATCAATGATTTTTATATCGGCGACAACGCCGACGTCACCATCGTCGCCGGCTGCGGCATCTATAACTGCGGTCCAGAAAACTCCGTCCACGACGGCATCCACACCTTCCATGTCGGCAAAAACGCCAAGGTCCGTTATATCGAAAAACACTACGGCGCCGGCCCCGGCGCAGGCAAAACTCTCAATCCGGTTTCCAAATTCTACCTCGAGAAGGGCGCCTATGCCGAAGCCGAGCTTGAGCAAATCCGCGGCGTCGATTCCACCAATCGCATTACCGAGGCCGAATTAAAAGATGGCGCCAAGATTCTTATTCGCGAAAAAATGCTCACCCAAGGCAGACAACACGCCAAAAGCCACATCGAAACTATCCTGAATGGCAAGAATTCCGTCGCCGATATCGTTTCTCGCTCTGTCGCTACCGACGAATCGCGCCAAGAATTCACCCTTCATATCGAAGGTAATAACCTCTGTCGCGGCCACTCCGAATGCGACGCCATCCTCCAGGACAACGGCGCCGTTCTTGCCACCCCTTCCCTAGACGCCAAGCACGTCGACGCTCAGCTCATTCATGAAGCTGCCATCGGCAAAATCGCCAGCGAACAGCTTGATAAGCTCATGAGCCTCGGCCTCACCCAAATTCAAGCCGAATCACAAATCATTAATGGCTTTCTAAAATAACTCGACGAAGGTTATAATAAAGATATGAGAGAATCACTCAAAAAACTCTTTGGCGGTCTCAATATGACCTGGAAAGCTACTATCATATTTGCGATCGTGCTCGGCGTCTATACTGCGCTTGTCGCAATACTCGCCCCAGATAACTGCTCTCTACATGACATCGCCGTCACCTTTGAATGGTGGATTCTCCCCGCCATCATTATCATCGTTAATTGCAAAAAGCCGCTCGAGGCAGCGCTTAAAACTTTGGTCTTCTTTTTAATATCTCAACCCCTCGTCTATCTCGTCCAAGTCCCATTTAGTCATATGGGCTGGGGATTATTCCAATATTATCCTTTCTGGTTCGGCGTCACCCTCCTCACTTTTCCAGGCGCATTCATTGGCTGGTTCATCAAGAAAGACAAGTGGTACTCCGGCGTCCTTCTCTCCGCTATGACTTTCATCTTAATCGGGATGGGAGTAGGCTACGTCAACCAGACCATCGAGCATTTTCCGAGCCACCTCCTATCCGCCATCTATTGTTTCGCCATCATCCCAGTCTTCATCTTTGCTATTTTTAAGAAAAATGCTCCCCGTATTGTCTGCGGCGCAATCACAGCAACAATACTATTTATCGTAGTTTTTTTATCGCCAACGACAAACCGTATGAAACGTATCGGAACACGATCCTAGAAGACAATAATATCGTCCTCGCTGGCGAGCCATCCATTACTAGATGGAGCTCCGAAAGCGGCAAAGGTAATGTCGAAATCATCAAAAATGACAATTCCTACACTTTCAAGATTTCTGGAACCGGCACTTCAAGATATATTTTTACCGTCACTGACGATGGTAACGAAAAAGAATACGAGTTTGAATACTATTTCGACAAAGACCAGCAAGCCGTAATAATTAACCGGCTCTAATTTGAGTCCTTTAGCAAGAAAAAAATAAGCCCCATTCTTTTATGAACTATGGGGCTTCTTAGCGCGAATGTAATAAGTGTTATCTTCCGCTCGGATAGCTACGTAAACTTCTCCTTTTTCATCCTTCGCATACCCTAACCTAGTAATCTTACCGCAATCTTTCGTGGCGCCATTAATACCAACGACTAAACGACAAGGATACTCGTGATCTATTTTCGACACACTCTTGTATTTAGGCCTAACACTATACGCATCATTATAAAAATCAGCCAGCATCCGCCCAAGATAAGTCGAACAGCCAAGAGAATCACCGTCTAACCTAAATGCTGAAATAATATTCGGGCTAGCACTCTCAATTGCAGCATATTTTCTTTTTCGCGAAAACACTATAAAACACCTCCAAAAGAGCAAAATATAGATATTATTAAAGCCTAACTATAGAAAAAATACAAGGAAAATGAAGCGGCGCCCTCATTAGCCTGCGATATTATCAAAGAAGTAAATAGTTGCGAGCAAAAAAAGAAAAGCCACGACACATACGCGGCTTTTCTCTCATAATGATTTCTTTTTACTCAAACTTTTCCTCTGAAAAATAACGGATAAGTTCGAGGCGCTCGCTCTAGTAAGCCGGGTTCTGTAACTACCGCAAGCGGCAGCCTGTAGCCATCTATCTAGCCTCGTGATTGCTCACGAGGTCAAGCGGTGAGCGACCATCCGCGGATCACGGTATCTAGGTCTCCTTGCAGCCGATAGAGTTTACCCCGTCTCACTGTCGCCAGTAAAACCTGTGGGCTCTTACCCCACTCTTTTCACCCTTACCAAAGCCGAAGCCATGGCGGTTTAAGTTTCTGTGGCACTTTTCCTACGCTTACACGCGGTTGCCGTTAGCAACTATCGTATCCTGTGCTGCCCGGACTTTCCTCTCGCCATTTTTCAGGCCAGCGGCTACATTGAACGAGCTAACGTATATTCTATCACAAACAGATAGAAATCGCCAGCCACCCCCCCTAATACTCATCCGCCTATGTATTTTCGTCTATCACGCGATTAACCTCGGCATCCGCCTCCCTGTTGCGTTCACGCGGGATATGTGTAAACGAATACGAATCAAGCTTAGATAGTAATCCAAGCACATCAGTATATACCTGCATTAAATCCTTATTCTTTACTTGGTAGACGCCGTTCATCTGGTTGACCATCATTAGGCTATCGCTCATAAAATTCACTCGCTTCAGACCAAGCTCAATCGCCTGCTCCAGGCCCTCTTTAAGACCATAGTATTCCGCTAAACGCGAGTTCGACATACCTAAGAACTCTCCGCCGCGTTTTATTTCGCGCCCATCGGCCCCAACGATATAATAACCCAATCCGCTCGGACCAGGATTCCCACGGCTTCCGCCATCCGTATAGATTGTCGCTGCATCACTCGCCGGCATCACCTGCTCACTACCAATTCGATGCACCTTTGAATGAACCTCCACGCCTTTCGTTGAAGTAATCTGCAGCACCATCATCGTCGCTTCATCTAGTGGCAAATTATCAATTTCTCTTGAAGGCGCCCACTTATATGCCGAATACCGCTCCGACACTATTTTTACCGGAGCGTCACCTAGCTTTACTTCATATATGATATACAAACTCCCCAATTGTGATGACCCCTCTAGACTAGTAAAGGTAACTACGTCCGCTAATTGCAAACTCGCCGTTTGCACCCCAGTATGTTCATAAAGGATCCGAGCCATCGCCTCTTCGGGCTGCTCACCAAAAATTATTTTCCCGGTCGGGAGCTCAAAATCCGCCTCTACACTATCAATTCGTCCACCAGCCCGCTTCAGCAATAAGACGTCATCGTCTTTTTTGCAGATCGCCGTCACCCGAATCCGCTGTTTCATATTATCTATTTTAACATAACCGCATTAACGTTATCATTAAGATAAGCACAAAAGACAAAACGAGAGGTTAACCGGCTACAAATACGCCGTCCTTGAATATATACGTCCAACCAATCTCACAGAAGTCTCGGACTAAAGAAGCAAACAAAAAATCCCGATTTGCAGGTTTTCCCGTGATATATAACACGGTGGGTAAGCTCTTATGCATCAAGACCACGGTCTATCTGCCACGAACTCCCTATACATGATTATTCAGGAAAATCATGTGCAAATCGGGATACTTACATTATACCACTAGCGGACGCCGACAATCCAGAAGAAGAAATTAATAAACATCGCCTGCCCCGACATAAGATACGCCGAAAAAAGCGAGCTACAGAAAAAGATCAAGCCATAAATAATAACAAGTCCGTATTGCTCTATATTGCGCATAAAATTCCGCGCAAAATCCGGCGCCAGTGCATACAAGATCCTGCTACCGTCAAGTGGCGGAATTGGAATAATATTAAACAGCGCAAAGCCCAAATTTAAGAGCAGTCCAGTGCTACAAACAATGCCTCCAATGACCTCATAATATCCCAAACTGCCACTCTCATTCACTAATACTCCAGTCATATTGCCCACCAAGAAGAAAATAAATGCCAATAGGATATTCATAAGTGGCCCGGCTAATGCCACTAATGCAAAACCCCACTCGCCCCATTTTAAATTCCGCGTATTAATGGGTACCGGCTTCGCACCGCCAAATATTGGCGCACCAACTAGCGCCAATACTACCGGCACAATAATCGACATTACTGGATCAATGTGTTTTAGCGGATTTAGCGACAAGCGCCCACTCAACTTTGCCGTTTGGTCCCCCAATGCATAAGCCATTAAACCATGCGCAAGCTCATGCAAAATTACAGAGCAGATCGAAATAACAAAGACCGTAACCAAATACACGACATTAATATTCATAAGAATAGTTTAACATAACCGTCGCCAACAAAAAATCGCCCCTTATGGGCGATTTTTTATTTCAAAAGACCTTTTTTCTTAAGCGTACGTAGCGCTGAAGTCGAAACGTTGAGTTTGACTTTCTGACCATCAATTATAAAAGTACGCTTTTGGACGTTTGGCTTAAACACCTTGCGAGTCTTATGCTGAGAAAAGCTCACATTGTGGCCATACATCTTGCCTTTACCGGTAATTTCGCAAATTGCCATATCTTTTACTCTTTACTATTAAATTAAACTGCTACCTATTATACCTCATATAAGAGCATTTTTCAATACTGCTCTATATTTAAGATAAAAATTGAACAATGTTCAATTTTTACCGGCATATACCAACCTTAGTCTAACTTCCAAACTTCAAGAGTTGCTGGCAAAGAAGCGTTTTTAATCTTAATCTTCTTCTCAACCTTTACCGAACCCTTTATCTCCGCAAAGTCCATATTTCCCATTGGAATAACTGCCTTCGGCTCAATTACCGACACAAACCTTGCATTCGACGTACCAAGTACATCTATCGGACCAAGCTCGTCCAAATCCTCAACTTTAGCATTAGGACCAACTAGGCCTATCTTTACGCCTTCGACAATTACACGATACATAATGCCACCATCCTTAAGCGGCTTTGCCGAAATTGCGACATCGCCAATCTCAAATTCGCCCGCACCACCAATCGTACCAACTCGCAAATCTGCATTTATCGTCGACTCAGCAATATTTATTGCGACATTTTTATCTTTATCGCGAATCAATAACTCGTCTGGGTTTTTTAATTCAATCTCAAACATATTCCTCCTTACAATATCTTATCCGGATCGTACTTTTCACTAATTTGCAAAGCCCACACGCTCGAAATAAACTTATCACGAACACTCTTGCGATATATATAATCCTCGCGGCTAATAATCGCATAGTTAAGTGGCTTACCTTGACGCTTCTCAATAATCTCTGCCCAATGCGTCAATTTATGCGTCCTATCATCGCCTACGATAAGCAAATCCAATCCATCTTGACCAGGCAGACGATTCGTTACGATAAGTGCCGAAACAAGATTTGCGACCGGACGTACGTAATCTTCCCAAGTCGTTTTGCGCACTTCAATCGTCTGGCCGTCAACAGCGTAATTCATCGCATTTGAACGTGCAAAAATTTCAGTCATCGGACGTGCAAAGGGATGCTTCGTATTCGCCGAATAATAAACTTTATTCTCATAGTTCTCAATTTTTACGAGGCCCAGTGCAGATAAATTCGTCAATTCGCGACGCACTGAATTAATTTGTTCCTCAATGACGCGCGTAATCTCGCGTACGTAATACGACTTTTCTGTATTCTCAAAGAAGAGCGCTAGTAGCTTTGCCCTCGTTTTTGAGCCGAATAATTTTTCTAGTGGCATTGCTTTTTCTTTGCTCATACTATAAATTATTTTATCACAAACAACAAACTTTTATTAAGCATAAGTGTTCAAAATAATCTCACGGAGCTCAGAAAGCGATGCCCATATTATATTCGGATTCCGCTTGAACCAAGTAATCTGTCGTTTCGCTAAATGCCAATCATCAGTTACAAATAGCTCAATCGCCTCCTCCCGCGATATCTTGCCACGCATCATATCCCAAACAATCGGATAAATATTCGACTTCATCGCCTGCGAATCCCAGCCATATTTTTCAACCATTCGCAAGCACTCCTCTTCTATCGCTTGCTCAAAAAATTTCTCAGCTCGCATCCTCAGGCGCTTACGCAGCTCATCGCGCGGCCATTTTATACCAAAAACCAAATATTGATCACTCATTTTCTCACGATCTGAATAACTTTTTTTCGCATCATCCGAAAATGAATAATTATAAACCAAAGCATCTACATA
>CAMHRH010000010.1 GCA_946187605.1 uncultured Candidatus Saccharibacteria bacterium | reverse complement strand
GCTATTCGAGGGCGGTATCATGGGCGTTGCACTTGGCGTCGTGTTTGGTGCGCTCCTGCAGCTTTCGGTTAGCATTATCGGCCTCGTTGGGCTTGGATTTGATTATAACTTCAAGATTAGCTGGAAAAATCAAGGCTTTCGAACTGTCCTAAAGTTACTGCCGTCGCGCTCGGCTGACCAAGGTATTGACTACGTAATGAGCATTATTAATACGAATCTTGCTTCGCGTATGGGCGAACAAGCAATTCGCGCTTATCAGCAGGCCTCATCGCTTCATTCTATGCCGGTAAACTTGATTGGTGTTGCCATCTCGACTGCTTTCTTTCCAAAGCTTAGCGAAGAAGCGGGGCGGAGAAATGATGTGAAGTTTCGCGAGACTTACCGCACGGCTCTCAGTACGATTATTCTAATTTCAATGCCGATCGCCATTATCGCGTTCTTCACGCGCGGTTATGTCGTAAACTTCATTAAGAACGGTGGCGATCCAAAAATTGCAAGTGTCCTCGGCGCCTTTGTCGTTGCCATTATTACTCAGTCGCTTTATCACATCGTGGCGCGCGGTTTTTACGCAAAGCAAAATGCCAAGACGCCACTCATTGTTTCGGTTGCTGCATTCGTCGTACAAGTCGTGGCGGCGATCCTATTCAGCTATACTGGCTTTGGTCCAGAGGGGCTTGCTTATGCAACTTCAATCTCGGCCGTATTTGAGGTTGGCGTATTATTGATAATCCAGAATCGCTCCGGTCAGCTTCTCGATCGAGAATTTTGGATTGCGGCAATCAAAATGGCAATTGCCTCAGGTGCAACTGGTATAGTTTCTTGGATACTAACGAAGCTTCTTCCGCTTCGCGCAACCGATAACTCATTCTTTAGTACTTTTCCGAAGTTCTGCATTATTGCTGGTTCTAGTCTTATCTTCTATGTTGTACTTTGCATGATATTACGCATCAAAGAGATTCGCCCAATTACTGACAAAATTGCCAGCATTCTATTCAAAAATATTACTTCGAAGAAATAATTAAAGCTTACCGAGGTGTCTTTTTGCACGTTCAGTTACGACGCGGCCTTTTGGCGTACGCTGCAGCATACCAAGCTGCATCAAGAATGGCTCGTAATAACCTTCGATTGTTGACGCTTCGTCGCCTGTCAGCGCGGCTATAGTATTTAGTCCGACTGGCTTGTCGCCGTAGCGATCAATCATAAGCGAGAGCATATTTCTATCCGCTGGATCAAGTCCAAGCTCGTCGATTTCGAGCATATCGAGCGCCGATTTTGTTATTTTCGTGTCAATAATTCCGTCCCCATTTACGTCCGCATAGTCGCGCACGCGTTTTAGTAGGCGGTTCGCAATGCGTGGCGTCAGGCGCGAACGCGTCGACAAAAGTTCTGCCGCTTCCGGCTCAATTTTCGTATCAAGCAAGTTGGCAGAGCGCTCGATAATCTTCTGTATATCGTTATTGCTATAATATTAGCGGCGCTGCTAGATTGCCAGTCTGTGTTGTCGCGCCAATCAATGTGAATCGCGGTAAGTCCAAACGTACGCTGTGCGCACCGGTACCTTTGCCGATTACGATGTCTAGCTTATAATCTTCCATCGCGGAGTAGAGAATCTCCTCGACGGCACGACGCAAGCGATGAATTTCGTCGATAAACAAGATGTCGCCATCGGCCAAATTTGTTAGAATGCTTGCTAAATCGCCAGCTTTCTCAATTGATGGCGCCGACGTAGCACGAAAATTAGCGCCCATTTCATGAGCAATCACGCCCGCCATTGTGGTCTTGCCAAGTCCTGGTGGACCGAATAGCAGAACATGGTCTAAAACGTCGCCGCGTTTCTTTGCGGCGTCAATTGCAAGCTTTAAGTTCTTCTTTAAATGTGGCTGACCGATATATTCATCGAAATTTGTCGGGCGCAGGCTAAACTCGATGATGTTTTCTTCGGCATCATCCTCGTGCGGACTTGTGTCAACCACTCTCTCTATTGCCATATCTAGTATTATACCGCGCTGACGCTATCTTACCAAACTGGCATTAATTACGCATATATTCTAGCGTACATTTTTCGTTGCCGTTTCCGTCCGGTTTACTGATTGCCTCGTAGAGGTATTCTACTTTTGTTGCCGGTTCCGGCTTCGCAT
The DNA here is from genome assembly GCA_946187605.1 of uncultured Candidatus Saccharibacteria bacterium. Taxonomy (GTDB): domain Bacteria; phylum Patescibacteriota; class Saccharimonadia; order Saccharimonadales; family Saccharimonadaceae; genus UBA2834. The sequence goes on along the minus strand of CAMHRH010000010.1, from coordinate 15,133 downwards.
TAGTACTTCCAGTCAGGATGCCGTCGTAGAAATTGAACGCACCTTCAGTCTTTTTGACGCCAATGCCGCTATTGGTGCCGATTGCAGTAATCGAAGGGCTAGTTAATGAGACGTGCGCTGTTGCTTTGCCATAATCTGACGAATCGGTCGGTTCCGCCTCGCCAAGCGTCACTGATCCAGCTGCCACATATATGCCATATGTATTCGCACCAGTAACATTAATTGTCCCCGATTGCATTGTTGCGGTCCCGCCCTCGGCGCTATATATGCCGAAGCCGTTAGCTCTATTGCTTGTGACACTTCCAGATCTAAAGTCTAGCGAGCCGGCATTATAGACTGCGTATCCATTATATCGATCTTCGTTTGTTCCGCTAGAATCAACGCTGACTATTGAATTATTATCGAGCACTACGCTTCCACTATTATTTAGAGAACGTGTAGTCATGGTCGCCCTCATTGTAAGTATATGGCTTATAGTGCTGTTATTCATAGCCAGTATTCCGCCATTGTCGAAGACGGAGTAGATATAAGACTCGTAGTCCGAAACGTCTGATACTGTGAGAGATACCGTGGAGTTAGTTAGATTAACCGTTGCGCCGTTGCTATTTGAGAATAGATTGCGAACCCAGCTGCCACTTTTACTGATTGCGCTGCTACTAATATTCATAGTTCCAGCCACGTTATTTACGTAGCCGTTAATACTACTACCTGATATATTTACGGTGCCAGTGCTCTGGTTGTATAGCGCAGTTGCAGAAGGGGCATCAATTGTTGAGCCGCTGATGGTTGCTGTGCCGGAGTAAATGTATGTCGTGTAATAACCACTCGAATAATTATTCGTAATTGTAGAATCTAAAATACTTAGCGACTGACCATAGCTCGATACAGGGTATCCTGAGCCCGTTGTCGTTATCTGGGAATTATTCTGTATTGTGGCGTTACCATAATTATAGACAGCACTGGATGCATTAATAGCTACGCTGTCTAGTGTCAATATTGCATTCTCTTTATTATGGATTGCCTGAGCTGCATTAATTGTTACTCCGTCTATCTCTAACTCTGCCGAGCTATTATTGGCAATAAAGTAATCGCTATCATAGTAATCAAGCACTACCGCGCTACCGCTATTAATAATCTTTGTCTTGCCGTTATTCGTGATTTGGTTGCCAGTTATAATCTTGAAGCCAGCTAAGTTGATTGTGATGTCCTTACTAGCAGCTATACTTAAATCGTAGAATATATAGTTGTCTTCAATTAGCTCAATTGTGTCGCCAGTACTTGCAGCATTGATGGCGTTGCTAAGAGAAGTATATTTCGTCGAGCCAATCTTAGCTACGTCATGTTCGGGCTCAAGATAGCGAACGATATATGTCTCTCCATTGATAATCTCAGCACCGATATGCATAGCAGTATTAGTGGCGATGCGTTTGACGATGTTGTTATTATAGGCATTTATGCCACCCTTTAAGATACCATCGTAGAAGTATGCACTAGTATTGTATAGCGCATATGAACCACCTTGTATTTCTGGCGTAGTAGTACTAAGCGCACTGTCGTTTGCACCTAGCGTTGTAGTTTTGTAGCTAGTTCTGCTAGCTATACCGTAAGTGCCGCCATGGATCTTGCCGCCAGTCACCGTAGAATCAGCATTTACGTATGCACCATAAGACGTATTGTCGTCCGAGTTCGCCGTAATGCTGCCGCCGGACATATTCAGTCCGCTCCAACATATGCCGTAGGCTCCGCCACTTTCGCTGTGTGCCTCTATCTTCCCGCCAGAAATAGTTACCGTGTCATCATCGTCGCCAAATACGCCATAGGCAGGACCGTTAGTCGATTCAACTGTAATCTCTCCACCACTAATTACTACTTCTCCGCAATAGCGTATTGCAACTACGTCATTAGAAATAGCCTCAGAAACAGCCTTTACTTTACCACTCTTTATCTTCAAACTTCTTGCGCCAGAGAATGCTATTACGTAGTTGCTATACGAATCAGAAGAGTTCTTAGCAATTACTTCGCCGCCATCGACAACTACTTGTCCGCCAGAAACGGTCGTAGAGCTTGAACTGACTACGCCACCATTAATATTTGCATACGAATTCCAGCTGTCATCGTTGTATATGGCGTATTTATTTGCTTTAATCTCGCCGCCAGTAACATTAAGTACGCCACCGCTATTGTTCTGTACTGCACGTTCGTTAGCGAGGATATGACCGGAAGATATATTAAATGTTCCACTGTTAATGACGGTAGCTGTACTTGTGTTTGCCAATACGCCATCACCTGCAGTACTGCTATCTATGAAGTTAATAGTTCCGTTATTTGGCAGTGGCTGAGTATACGTTAGGCGATGGCCATTAATATCGAAAGTAATTGTCTTGCCGCTCGGATTTGTTGACAGGGTAGCGGAAGTCGTAAAGTCGGCGATTACTTTTACAGTTCCGCCATTTGCTACGGCATTATAGGCTTTGGCGAGGGAATTGTATTCGACGCCATTTACTTCGAGATAATTCGCGCTCTCGACTAGCCAGCAATTTTCAACATTATTAATAGTCTCAATATGCTGCGACGTTGCATCTGGGATTGCTTGAATGATGCCGTCCTGGTAGGCCTTTGTGCCTCCCTTCAAAATACCATCATAGAAATAAGTATTAGTATTGTATAGCGCATATGAACCACCTTGTATTTCTGGCGTAGTAGTACTAAGCGCACTGTCGTTTGCACCTAGCGTTGTAGTTTTGTAGCTAGTTCTGCTAGCTATACCGTAAGTGCCGCCATGGATCTTGCCGCCAGTCACCGTAGAATCAGCATTTACGTATGCACCATAAGACGTATTGTCGTCCGAGTTCGCCGTAATGCTGCCGCCGGACATATTCAGTCCGCTCCAACATATGCCGTAGGCTCCGCCACTTTCGCTGTGTGCCTCTATCTTCCCGCCAGAAATAGTTACCGTGTCATCATCGTCGCCAAATACGCCATAGGCAGGACCGTTAGTCGATTCAACTGTAATCTCTCCACCACTAATTACTACTTCTCCGCAATAGCGTATTGCAACTACGTCATTAGAAATAGCCTCAGAAACAGCCTTTACTTTACCACTCTTTATCTTCAAACTTCTTGCGCCAGAGAATGCTATTACGTAGTTGCTATACGAATCAGAAGAGTTCTTAGCAATTACTTCGCCGCCATCGACAACTACTTGTCCGCCAGAAACGGTCGTAGAGCTTGAACTGACTACGCCACCATTAATATTTGCATACGAATTCCAGCTGTCATCGTTGTATATGGCGTATTTATTTGCTTTAATCTCGCCGCCAGTAACATTAAGTACGCCACCGCTATTGTTCTGTACTGCACGTTCGTTAGCGAGGATATGACCTCCCTTAATCTCTAAGGTAGAATTATTCAGGACCGTCGCCGAAGATGATATTCCGGATATATAAGAGTCGTCATCCAAGTCCAGCTCTGCTGTCCTGTTAGACTCAATTATAATGACTGTTCCATAGGCAGAATTAAGCGTTGAATTCTGCATATGCAGATTCTTGCGGTTATTGATAACGGCATTTGCGCTTGCTGCCGAGATAGTTACGTCATTTAGGCTTAACTCGTTATTATTAACGATTGTCCGCGATGCGACGATACTGCCCGTGGTCTTGCTATTCGATATATTGAAATCGCCATCCACATTCCAGTCATTTGCGGCGTTTATGGTGTATCCATCTATATCTAGCCTAATCTCGTCGCCACTAGAGACGGAGATTGGATAACTAGCGTCAAAGTCGCGCACGGCATAAATCTTATAACCAGTAATAGCAGACGTGTTGATATTGTCCTGCATATTGTAGTAGTAAATATCGCCATGGACGGAAGTCTTCGTGACGGCGCGGTCGGCATTTTTGAGCTCCACGTGCTGATAGCTACGATCGCCGTTCTCAATATGATCAACTAACGGGAAATAATGTACCTCAACCCCATCGAAAGCTCTACGATAGAATGGCGAACCGTCATAACCGCCAACTAGACCAATGTCCCCCTCAAGATATCCGTCGTAATAGTAGAACTCATAACTGTCATTAGTTTGCATAAGACCAGCAGTAGTACCAACGAGGCGCACGTTGTCGTTGATTATTATCGCCGAACCGTCTTCTTCGCTATAGTCGTCGACGCCGAGAGTTAAAATGCCGTCGTTCGTGACCGCTACGCCATCTGGATTGTTGATTTCGCCATTAATAATAGTAATATTGCCAGCAGTCGTATTAGTAAGCGAGCCGGTAACGGTATGATTATTTAGATCGAGTGTGACTTTCTTCTCGTTCGTGACGATTTCCTCGGTATCTACAAGAAGAGTAATAATATCGTCAGAGATCGCAGCACTCTCGGCGCGCATAATGGATGAATAGATCTTCTTTGTTCGCTCGATCCTGGCTACAGCCTTGTCCCAATGAGCTTGGATGGTAATATCGCCAGTCACTGTGAAGCTATCGGATACTAATTTTCCGTCAACATCATCATCGCCTGCATTGCCGTTAGTGACGGACCAGTAATCTACTGCCCGGCCAGTTTTCTCTGCGTCCAATAGTTCATAAATGGAGCCTTCTAGTACTGTATAGTTCGAAGGGGAAGTGGAATTATCGTAACTGCCGCCATTCGGGTCTACCGTAACGGTATATTCGGCTAGCCACTTTGCGACCAGGGCAGTATCGGCGTAGACGGTAAAGCTACTGCTTGCCGCCGGAAGGGTATCGGTGGTATTTTTTATCCACTTTTCTAATTGGTAGTTATCGCGAGCAATACTAGTAAGATCTACAACGGTCCCATATTTTACGCGCGCCGTATAAACACTACTACTGTTGTTGTAGCTGCCGCCATTCGGGTCTATGCTAATGTCGAAATACAAATCTTCATAGTTAGCTGTTAGTTTCGTGTTCTTATTCATAACAATCGAATTAGCATCATAGTCGTCTCCATCATCGATTGTCCACTTCGTAAAGTTGCAGCCAGTCTTCTGCGGCGTCAATAATGGCACTTCTGTTCCGGCACGATAGCTATTCGTAATTGTTCCCGGAATGCCGTCATAAGTACCGCCATTGAGCTCCAGAGTCAAAGTATAATAAGTTTCGTTCCAAAGCGCTTTTAGGGTAGTATTGCTTGAAATTACTATATCGTTATTATCATCGAGCTCCCCAGGATTAACCTCCCAACTAACGAAATCGTAGTTTGTTCGACTCGGCGTGTCGATATGCAATACTGTTCCATCGCGATACTCGGATGAAATAATATTCGTTTCGCCATTATAGCTGCCGCCATTTGGATCAATAGTGACGGTGTATATGTTCGTAAAATTAACTTTGCCTTTAATCTCGAACGATAAGTCTTCGGCAGCAGAAGTACTTGATGCGCTAACGAATAGGGCTGCTATCGGCAGGGCAAGGAGGAATACGAACATACGTCGTCGTCCATTTTTCCGAACCACTACTACTGCGCCGGCGGCGCTAATTACTATTGCTGCGCCTATAATGAAGATATTGTCATTCGTTGGCGGATTTGTCGGTGTATGCTCGTCGCCACCATTGCCGCCAGGATCGTCTCCTGGATTGGCGGGCTCAATCTCGTCATACTTTAGCGAAAGAACAAAATCTTCCTCGCTCGTCCGAGTCGGCTGACTGTTGGTATTAATGCTAAGAATAATTTCCTGCTCGTCGCCACTCTTTAGCGTATCTCCTATCTCGATGCCGGAATAATCATACTCGAAGAAATCATGCTCAGGGCTCTTTAGTGTGACATCTGTAACTTTAATATCCTTGCCATTATCATTGCGTACCTTGGCGCTATACCGTAGCGTTTGATTATTCGCTAAGAAATTTACATCAAAATCATATTCCTCTGCGGCGGCATTAAACTCGATTTTTGCGTCCGAATCGTAGCTAGGTGTTAGCTCCGATAATTCCAGTGCTGACGCGCTAGAGAATGAAAAAAGAGACGCAAAAATAACAGAAACAATTGCGAACGACGCTCTCCTTATTCTTGACCTCTTCATTTTCCCCAAAATGGTTATGTATATATTTTAACACACAGAACCTTATGCTTTTCGCACTTATAAAACATTGCTAAAATAACTAAAAAAGGAGGTGAGATGGCCGAAATAAAGGGGACTAAGACCGAGAAAAATTTAAATGCTGCTTTTTCTGGCGAGGCACAAGCACGCGTGAAATACCAGTTCTACGCCAGCAAGGCTAAAAAAGAAGGCTACGAACAAATTGCCGCTATTTTCCAAGAGACTAGCGATAACGAAAAAGAGCATGCCAAGATTTGGTATAAGCTTCTTCATGACGGCGTAGCCGACACGGCGACAAACCTCAAGGATGCTGCTGATGGCGAAAACTACGAATATACTGACATGTACAAGCAATTCGCCAACGATGCGCGCGAAGAGGGCTTTAATGAAATTGCGGATTTATTCGAAAAGGTTGGCGAGATCGAAAAACACCACGAAGAGCGCTATCGTAAACTAATCAAAAATATCGAAGAAGGCATGGTTTTTAAGGGCGATGGCGTGACGGTATGGAAGTGCCGCAACTGTGGCTAGTCCTACTTCGAGATTCAGTCCGAGAATTATTAATCTATGCCTCGCTCAGCGCGCTATCGTATGAGGCGAGTTGTCGCGACAATTATTGCCGCGACGGCTTTTGCCTTGTTTATTTTTCTGAACCCAAAATCTTATGAAGATGCTAGTTTGCTAGGTTTTTCTGGCGACAAATTACCCGAGTATCGCGCAGAGCAAAGCAACGCCGATTCTATGCTCGCAAAAGATGTTCTCGAGAATCTTGCGGTCAAAGAGAAAGATACGGAGCATAAATATTACCGCAAACTTTTTTATGACAATTGGGGCACTACTGCAAGTGGTTGCAACACGCGCGAGGCAATTCTTGCACGCGATCTTATGGACGTCGTATATAAAGATGGTGGTTGTAAAGTCGAATCCGGCATACTGAATGACCCATATACGGGCAAGACTATTAATTTTCAACGTGGCCAAGATACGTCGAGCGCAGTTCAGATTGATCATATTGTTGCGCTAAGCAACGCGTGGTCAACGGGAGCATATTTGCTAAGCGAGGATGAGCGCTACGAAATTAGTCAGGATCCGCTCAATCTCGTAGCTGTTGATGGGCCGGCGAATCAGGAAAAATCCGACCAGGCCGCCGATGCTTGGTTGCCGAGTAACGAAGCTTTTCGTTGTCAATATGTCGCACGCCAGATTTCGGTGAAGTATAAATATCGTCTCTGGGTTACGCCGCCTGAAAAACTCGCTATGCAAAGAGTTCTAGCAACTTGCCCTGACGAACCGACGCGTGGCTTAGAGCAGTAGTTGCGGAGACGTTAATCGTAAAAACGCCAAGCACGCCTCTAGCTGATTTCGATAAAATCCGTTACCGCAAAATCGCCATCGACTGCAATCGCAACGAGTCTCGCACTACTATTCGGATGATCACGCAGGTATAGCTCCGCCGCAAAACGCATTTGCCGTAATTTTTTGGGCGTAATGGCATCCATGCCCCTGCCGTTCCGTCGATATTTTACCTCGCAGAAATACAGGCAGTCATTTTTTTGCGCTATAATGTCAATCTCGCACCACTTTGTTTTCCAATTGCGCTCAACTACTAAATAATTATGCGTGAGCAAATATTGAGCTACCGCATCTTCGCCGCGCCGGCCGTCGATGGCATGCTGCGAGACGGGTGCGCCGTCATTATTGCGGCGCACGTGGCTGCCGGCTCCATCCTGGCTAGCAATAAGCTCCGCAATTGGCCGAAAGCTACGGCGATGTTCGTCGCACGGGCCTAGCGCCAATAAAGCCTCGCGATGCGCTGCCGTCCCATAACCGACATGCCTCTCGAACCCGTAACCCGGGAAACGCTCGGCTAGCTCGACCATATAGTTATCTCGCGCGACCTTCGCAATAATTGACGCCGCCGACACCTCCGGCACTAACAAATCTGCCTTTGGCTTTACGACGACAAAATCCGCTAGTGGCGTGCCGCGCAAAAAGTTCACTGTTCCGTCGATTATGATCCCGTTAAATTCTGCATGTTGTGCCTGTACTTGCTTCACTGCATCGCGGCAAGCCTGGCGCAATGCTGCCGAGAGACCAATCTTGTCAAGTTCGGTTGCCGAAACCCAGCCTAAGCCGCAAAAAGCTTTCTCGTGAATCTCGGCCGCCAAAACCGTACGGCGCTTTGCGCTTAATTTTTTGCTGTCCGTCAAGCCATCGATTGGCTCGCGCAAAACGCAGGCCCCAACAACAAGAGGTCCTGCCCAAGGACCTCTTCCAACTTCATCTATGCCGAGTAACTTTTTCAAACTAAGCTTCCGCTTTTTCTTCGGTCGCAGTTTCAGCTTCTTTCGCTTCTTCTACGACTGGAGCTTCCTCTGCAGGAAGTTCATTGACCGCTTTGCGATCAAAATCCTTCTGAACGAGGCGAGCAGATTTACCCGAGCGCTCACGGAGATAGCGGAGATTATTGCGGCGAACTTTGCCACGGCGGACAATTTCGACTTTTTCTACGAGTGGGCTGTGCATCAAGAAGCTCTTCTCGACGCCAACACCTGAAGTAACTTTGCGTACTACGATACGCTCTGTGTGCGAATCTTTACGATCGACGCGGATGACTGTACCTTCAAAAATCTGAATGCGGAATTTGTCACCTTCCTTAATTTTCTGCGACACGCGCACGGTGTCGCCAGAACGCACGTCAATGACGGCTTTCTTCTTCTGGGCATCACCCACCATTTTGATTAGTTCAAACGACATATTTTTACCTTTTATATTAAAAACTTTCCTCATTCTATCATATTTTCAACTGTTTGAAAAGGGTAGAATGGGGCTTTTTGGCCTTTTGGCTGTCCCCAAGGCCGCACTACGCATGCTTATGCTTGACAAAAACACGAATCTATGATACTATATAATCATGGCCTTGCAAGATAGGTCAGTCTTTTGAGTTCGCTAGCGTTGAACTGTTATAATCATCTTATGATTGCGCATATAAAAGGAATTCTTACTGAGAAATACGCGCCTACGGTCATTATTGACGTGCAGGGCGTTGGCTACGAAATAACCGTCAGTCAGATTGATTATGAGAAGCTAAACCTCAATGACGAGATTAAGCTCTATACTTATCACCATATTCGAGAACAGGCCGAGGAGCTTTTTGGCTTTACGAGTCTGGCTGCTAAGAAGCTTTTTGAGCTCCTGATTTCCGTGCAGGGCGTCGGCCCAAAGGCTGCAATGGCCATTCTGAGCCTTGCGCCAGCTGAAGAGGTCCGTAACGCTATTGCGAATGCAGACGCGGCTTACGTCTCGAAAGCGAGCGGCGTCGGCAAAAAGTCCGCCGAGCGCGTTATTGTCGATCTGCGCGACAAAGTTGGCCTTCCGGCTTACTACGGTCGTAAATCCGACCCACAGACGCAAAAACCGGCTGAGAATGATGAGGCTCTTGACGCTCTCATGGCGCTTGGCTTAAACCTCGCTGATGCCACAAAGGCGCTCGAGAATATCGATCAAAATCTCAGCACCGAAGAACGTATTCGCCAAGCTCTCAAGCGCCGCTAGAGGTGCCTAACGTTAATGCTTGAAACGCAAAAAAAGCTTTGCTATAATCCTACGTATTGCCTGGGAACCGTGTAAAAACCATCACAGTTTGGGGACATAGTCGTAAAGGCAATGGCTCTGCAGTTTTATGGGAGACTAATAAAAGAAGCAGGGCAATATTACTAAGCAGGAGAAACCATGAAAAAGCGTAACCGCAAGGGGACGCTGCAAGTGGACGCACTTCACTGGAATGAGTTCATTGAAGTGTAGCAAAAATCGCCCATGACGGGCGTTTTTTGTTGTCAAACTAGCTGAGGCTTAATCTTCTTTGGCGCCAGTCTTTAAGCCAGCCGCCTTCAAGGCTTCATCTAGTTTCTCGGCGATTACTTCATCAATTCCTTTGTCGCCAGTATTCTCAATATCAATCTTCTCTCCGTTCAGATAAAACGACGGGGTAGCATCAACTTTGTCGATATTGCTACCAAGTCCTTTATCGAAATCGATTTTCTTCTGAATATTGGTGTCATTTAGCATACTGCGAAACTTGTCGGCGTCACCATCATCTCCGGCAATATCCTTAAAATAACCCTCAAAGACATCAGTACGCTTCTTGGTATCATAAACGCTAATCCAGTCATTGCGGTTTTCGTAAATTGTCTCAACCATCTCCCAGTAGTAGCCCTGTTGGCCGGCCGATTCTGCCGCTGCGGCTGCTGCGCGTGCATTCTGATGGCCTTGGATAGGGTAGTTGCGATAGATGAAAGCTACGCGATCGCCATACTGCTCGTGGAGCTTGCTGATTTTTGGCATAAGCGACGCACAGCCAGGGCACTGCAAATCCGCATATTCAACTAAGACTATGCTTGAATCTTCTTTGCCGCGTATATGGTCGGCAATATTGCCATTATTGTCATCGGCTGCAATCGACTTCGTTGCGTCGTAGGTGCTATAGTCCAATTTCTCGTTGCTAGATTTGATCGAGGACCAAGCAACTAAACCTCCGAATGCAAGCAAAATAACCGCAATCGCCCCAACAGTAAACTTATTCATGTAATTATTCTATCACATACGGCGTACCTTGCTCGCCGTTACCACTCGTGAAAGTAATGCCTTTCTTGAGCGATACGACCGGTCGTAGTCCGAGCTCATCTTCGGCGCCGTTTTGGTACAGATGCCCATACTGCGTAATACTTGCTACATAAGAGCCGTTTTCGTTACCGAGCGACCAACCGCCGGCATTGACATAAGAGTACCAAGAGAACGGAGTGCCTAACCAGTAATTCTTGCCATTAGAAAGGTAAGTGTTGTTTGAGTTACCCGCGCGGTTTGTGCCAGCTAGCGTAGCTTCGTCGGCGGTAAGTAGGCCTACTGGGCTAGCGTTCTTACCATTGCCGTTTGCGGAGCTAACGGAGAAGCTGTCATGCGTATTTGAGCAGTCTACTGATGGCGCATAATTTCCGTTACTATTTTTGTAATAATTGCGTTGCCTCGAGATAAATCCGGTGCCGGACCACCTATCGTAATCATATGGCGCATTTGGCGTGTCGTCATAGGTGTAGCCGGTATCTGGGTCTTCGAAAACCGATGCATTGGAGTCGTTGCCGGCCAGCGTACCTGTAGTAATTGTGCGATCATAGCAGAATGGCGTATCTTCGAGCTTGCTGCCGTCGATGTTATTAGTGGCAAACCAGTTCTCGAGATTTGTCTTGATTGCGGAATTTGTCGTATTCGCAAAAGCTTTTGCTTTCAAGCTTTCTACCGTATCTCCGCCGCTCAGGAAGAATACATTATGTGAACCGCTATAGTTCGACCCTTCTGAGACGTAGTAAACTATCGAGCATGTCGTGCCCTGTTTATTACCGCAGGTGTAGTGATGACTCTCTGCTATCAAGAGATAAGTCTCATAATCATCGTGGAGTCTCGGATTGATCAAAGTATATTTGCCGGTGTCCGAATCATAGCTGACGTCGGTTCCATAGTAATAATAATCATATTCTGGGCCGTAATCCTCTACATTGGCCATGTCGAATGTTTCGCCTTGCATGTAGCCGATTTGGTTTAACTGCGAGCTTAGCTCAAGGGCATCACCATTCGGCACAGTAATCGCTGGATCGTATGCTAGCGGTGGGTTATTAAAAATGCTTGTTCCGGCTATTGTACTATCGCCGCTTGCGGTACAAGCGCCAGAGGCATTAGGCGTGCCATTATAGATGAGCTTAACGCCGCCGGTAGTAGTCGTACGAATCGCTAGCCAGCAGTATCCGTTGAAGACTACATTATTGTTTACCTTTGAGCCTTCGGTTGTATTGTTCTTGTTGCCGCGGAAGTAATAAACCGGCATCACATCATTTGCATGCGCGGAAAGGGTATATACGCCTTGCTGGTCGACGTTATTGGTCGTAAAGTCAATATTCGTGTCTAGGCCTTTGCTTTGGCACGCGATTTTGTCGTACAGCTTATTCGAATCGCAATCTGCTACGTAACTGCTCGGACGCCATTCATCCTTCGCGTCGTCTTGGATTGTTTCGACCGTAATCTTCAAGTGATACTTCGCGCCTTCATAATCGTCTTCGGGCTTTGTGCAGGTCGTTGTGCCTTCTTCGGTCGCACAGACGTTATCAACGCCGAAATTCGCGTTGCAGTTTAGGCGTACTTTTTCAAAAAGGGAAGAGGTCTCATCGCCTGGCTCCAGGGTAGCCTTATAGTAATAATACCCATCATCAAGCTCCCAATCATCCTCGTTCTGGAAAATAATTTCCGCTAATGTGACGCCGTCTTTGGTCAGTGGAAGGTTATCGCCCGTATCGGTCTTATTGCGCCAGTATTCTTCGTAGCTAATGCGAGCCGCTACATCGACATTACCGTCGTTGCGCACTTTAAGAATTTTTGGCTCTTCTTGGCAGGCTGACCAGTTTTCTGGGCTAACGAACTCCTCGTAGCTAACCGTTTTGTAAGTACCTAGACCGAATAAGTTATTAATAATCGACCTATCTTGGCTATACGTAATGGTTCCGCCAACCAATGTAATGAGCGCCGCCAGCGCGCCGATGGCAACGACCTGCTTCTTTTTGACCTTCATTTTTTTGACCTTTTTGTTTTTTGTATAAAAACCTATTCTAATATAAGCATGAACGCTATCTATTGTCAACTGTTTCTGTGCTAGAATGAATACATGAAGCAGTCATTCTTCCATAAAATAATGGCTAAACTTGTTGCGCGGCTTGATCCGCGCTGGGATAAATACCGTGCAAAAACAATTGCCGACACCGAAAAGATCAAGGCGGAGCATCGCGCCAAATATCAGCAGCAGCTTGAGCAGGCGGTAAAGATGGAGCATGATAATTATATCCCGCAAAACGAAAAAGAACTTGTCCAGATAATTCGCCGTACGCCGCGCGACATCCTAAGCGTCAAGAATCGCAATCTTATCTCTGGCGCAATGTCTTTTGATAAGCGTACTGCCATGCTCGTGACGATGCCGCGCGAAGACATAACGTTCCTAAATGATAGTGATTTTCTTGGCCCGCTCAACCTTGATAAGCTCTACAAAACCGGCGATACGGTTTTTCCGGTACTTAATAAATCAAAGAAGGTCTGCGGCCTTATTCGCACCAATAAGCTAGACCTTTTGCATATCACGAAAGATCAGCCCGTCACGAAACTTATGGAGCATGAAGTCGCTTTTGCGCGTACCCTCGAGCAGCTCTTGGCAGTTTTTCTTCGCGCTCACACTGATTATGTATTGATAATCGATGATAAGGAAGAGCTTGTCGGATATGCGGAGCTGAGCACGCTAATTGCAGTTTTGTTCAATCGCGAAATAAAAGATGATTTCGCAGACGATTCTTCATCTACCTTAGTCTCGCGCCGTGATTTGAAATAAGATATAATATGCTTATGCTGTGGGTCGTATTTCCTATTTTTGCGCAATTCTTTTACACGAGCGGCGGCTATATCGAAAACTATCTTACTGACCTTGCCTTACCGAAAAAGCGTGCCGGCGCCCTAATCCTCGGTCGTATTCCAAGTTTTCTGATTACGATGCTTCTGCTTTTTGCGGTTTTTGGCCGTGCGGTTTTTATTTTGCCACTTGGTAATGCGCTCGGACTTATTCTCGCCGGCGCAATCAATATCTTTGGCTCAATCTTCTATTTTAAAGCGCTTCAGATTGGCGATGCGGCAGATATCAATATTTTTGGTCAGCTTAGCCCACTCATTACCTTAATTCTCGGCGTTATAATCCTCGGCGAGACGATGAGTCTTTCTCAGGGTGCCGGTCTCGTTCTAATCATGCTTGCGGCGGCTGTTGTTATTTTTGGCGGCAAGAAACAAAAACGCAGCCAGCCTCATAATGGCAAAGTGATTGCGCTCGTAATTGCATCTGCTTTCTTCTCGAATTTATCGGATGTCGTGTTTGCCTTCTTTATTAAAGGTTTTACTTCGGACTTAACATTACTCGGCCAATCGCTTTTCTTCTTCGAGCTTGGCTCGGCCTTGATGGTTGTCATCCTAATGATTTGCCTCGAATCTTGGCGTCGCGCCGTTCGTACAACTTTCTTTACGGGCAAGAAACATTCGCGCAATATGGTAGCGTTGATTACCGACAACATCGCCTTTACGCTTGCCGAACTTCTATATAAGTACGGTCTTCTCGTTGTGCCGGTCATCGCAATCATGTCTGCAATCGGCAAAGTCGCAAGTTTATTTATTTCATTCTTCTTTACGGTCTTTCTGGGGCGTATCTTTCCGAAGTTCATCCATGGTAAACGTGTCACGCGGCGAGTTCTTGTGCAATATATTATTGCGTCAGTGCTAATCGTAGCTGGTGTTATTGTGATGAATTAGCACTCTTGCATGGTAGAGTGCTAGGTGCTATACTCTTATGCATGAGTAAACGCGACTATTACGAAGTTCTTGGCGTGTCAAAGGGCGCATCTGATGATGAGATAAAAAAAGCTTTTCGCAAGCTAGCCGTAAAATATCATCCAGACAAGAATCCCGGCGACAAAGAGGCAGAAGAGAAGTTCAAAGAGGCTAATGAGGCTTATTCTGTGCTCAGCGACAAAACTAAACGTAGTCGTTATGATCAATTCGGCCATGCTGGCGTTGGTGGTGACGGTGGCGGTAATCCATTTGGCGGCGGCAATCCGTTCGCAGGCTTTGGTGGTGCTGGCGGCCAATCAATGAACTTTGACTTCGATGATATTCTCGGTAGTATTTTCGGCTTCGGTGGCGGCGGTTTCCGCGCCGCGCGTCGTGGCCGCGATTATCGCACAAGCATTACGATAGATTTTGAAGAAGCCATTTTTGGCGCAACGAAGACTATCTCGGTCGAAGGTGAGCAAACCAAGCTAAAAATACCGGCCGGTATTTATGACGGCCAATCTATTCGCCTAAGTGGGAAGGGCGGTGCCGCTCCGAATGCTGATGGTCAGCGCGGCGATCTGTATGTCGAAGTTCGCGTGCGCGCGCATAAGCATCTCACGCGCGAGGGCGAGCTAATCTTGTCCGAAGCGACTATCTCGATGGTCGATGCTGTAC
>CAMHRH010000009.1 GCA_946187605.1 uncultured Candidatus Saccharibacteria bacterium | reverse complement strand
CCAGAGTGTTAGGTTAGCGCGGCTGCCGCCCATGGATAGAATGCCTGGCGCCTGTGTGCCGGAAACCTTTACGTCTAGGATAGTTTGACATTCGCTGCGCTTCGTAGCGGTGTAACATTTTAGCGTGCTTGGAACGGCGATTTGTACGGTCTGGCCGACAATGTCTGCAACATTTTCATAACCGAGCGCTTTTGCGAGGTCCTCATTTACGGCGATTTCATAGTCGGCGTCTTCGGCGGTATTTGGCGATATACCGTTGGACATATCGAATGAGATGCCGTCAACAACGAGGTTCAGGTTCAAACGATAGCGCTTGTCGGTCTTATCGCTCGTAATATAATCTACGCTTGAGTTTAGTAGAACGTTGAATACCTTGATGCCATCAATCTTCTTAGCCTTTTCGACCTGCTCGTCCTTGATGTAGGCAGAAGCATTGGTGCTATCCTTGTCGTCGGTGTATTCTTTGACGCCGTCGCCACCCATTAGGCTCATAGCGCTTTCGTAGGCTTCGGTAGGCATCATTTCGAGATACCCGTCGCCGCCCATATTCGCAATTTGCTTATCCATGAAGTCGTTGACGCCGGCGTTGATTGCAGAGTTCAGGATAATCGTGAAGCTGCCGACGAAAATCGCTAAGATTGTCAAAAAACTACGTAGTTTACTGCGCCAAAGATTGGCGTTTGCGTCATGTAGGACGTCTAAAACTTTCATTATTCTTCCTCCACTTCTATCTCTTTGGTGTGGTTTTTGTCGCGCATGCCGTCGTTATTTTCGTCTTCAATGAAGCTCGGATCGTGTTTTGCGACGGTTTTATTATCCTTAACGACTTCGCCGTCAGCGATACGAATTTGGCGATTGCACTTCTCGGCAAGCTCTTCGTCGTGAGTTACAACGATTAAAGTAATGCCCTTCTCGCGATTCAAGCCAAAGAGCAGATCTTCGATTTTAGCGCCAGTGGCGGAGTCGAGGTTGCCGGTTGGCTCGTCGGCGAAGATAACCTTAGGGTTATTTACGATAGCGCGGGCGATACAGACGCGCTGTTTTTGCCCGCCGGATAGATCGTTAGCTTTGTTGTTTGC
The DNA here is from genome assembly GCA_946187605.1 of uncultured Candidatus Saccharibacteria bacterium. Taxonomy (GTDB): domain Bacteria; phylum Patescibacteriota; class Saccharimonadia; order Saccharimonadales; family Saccharimonadaceae; genus UBA2834. Next base: position 16,393 of record CAMHRH010000009.1, on the reverse strand, counting down.
TTTATCTTCGAGTTCGACAATTCTGAGTGCTTCGAGTGCGCGGCGTCTGCGCTCTTTGCGGCCGATGCCGGCAATCTTTAGCGGCAAAATTACGTTATTAATTACGGTATCGTTAGAGTTCATGAAGAAGCTCTGGAAAACGAAGCCAAACTCTTTATTGCGCAAGCGGTTGAGTTTGCGTGATTTGAGTTTACTTGTGTTTTTACCGTTTAATTTAATAGAGCCTTCGCTCGGTTTGTCGAGTAGTGCTAAGAGGTGCATAAGGGTCGATTTGCCGGAGCCGGATTTGCCAATGATTGCAACAGATTCTCCATTTTGGATTTCGATGTCTATGCCCTTTAGAGCTTCGAATTTAGAATCGCGCTTTCCATAGACCTTTTTGAGGTCGTGCGTCGATAATAGAACGTTTTTCATAGCCCTTATATTATACAGGTTTTCACATTGTAATAAAACCAATGAGGATAGATAGCCACATTTCGATGCGTTCAACAGTGCGACTTGCGACGTAGGCAATTAGGCCGCCAACGATAGCTGGGATGGCGCTTCCGAAATAAAATACGTTGTTAGGCCAGATTGCGACGCAGATTGCATAAATTAGACATGCTGGAATATAAAAGTAGCCGAAGCCAGTAATGAATTTAATTGCAACGAAGGTGATAATGATAGTGTCGGCGCACCAAATTACAATAGCGGCCGGCGAGAGCGGATATAGGTTTGGAAAAAGTGTGGGTAGTAGTAAAAAATCCAATAAGAACTTTACGACGTACGTCGCCATTAATACGAAGAAGCTAAGAACCGTGAAACCCTTAACTTTTTCAGGTTTTTTGTTGGGATTGAAGGGTTTTGGTTGATATTTTGCTGGTGGTGTGTATTTTTGTTCATTGCTAGCCATAACTAGATTATAGCTTATTTTTGTGCTAGAATACTCTATAGATTGGGCCGTCGCCAAGTGGTAAGGCAACGGGTTTTGGTCCCGTCATTCGCAGGTTCGAATCCTGCCGGCCCAGCCACAATGAAATCAAAAAAGACCCGTAGGGTCTTATTTTGTTTCATTGCTCGCCGTAGGCGTGGCGGGGTTCGAGCCCCAGGTTCGCCCAATGCCCGGCCCGAGCAAAGCGAGGGCGACGGCGCATTGTTTATATCCTGCCGGCCCAGCCATACATAATCGCAATAGGCTAGACCTATTGTTTTTTGTTGTTAAAATTGCGTAAATCTGTTATAATATATCTAGGCGAGCCATGTACTATGGCTTGTATTTTTATATCTATTTAGAAAGGTTGGTGGCTATGTATGTCCAGAAACTACGAGTTGGACTCTTTGAAGTCCAGAGAGCAAGACGCTTTCCAGCGCAAACAGGCTGCATTCCAGCGTTACGCAGACGCTAGAGATCGTTGTAATGAAGCTCATGATGCCATGCAGACTGCTTGGGAAGAAAGAGCCGGTGCAAAAGAAGAAATGAACCGCGAATGGGAAGAAATGCAGAGGGCTAGCGAAAACTACCGCGAAGTATGGGATGAATACGGAAGAATCCGCGATCAGAATAATTACGAAATTGAACGTCTTCGTGCCGAAGCTGACTCCGAACATCAGCAAATGATTGATTGTTTCGAACGAGCAAGTAGTTGCTATGAATTTGGCGACAAATCCGAGGCTCCGTATTGGTCTTCTCAAGGGCATGATCACAAAGATCGCCGCGACAGTATCAATAAGGAGGTCAGTAGGCTTTGCCAGGAAGTAAAATCTGCAAGACAAAATGCCGAATGGCGTGCTCCAAAAACTAATTCTTCTGCCTTCCACAGAGCAAAAGAAGTCTTTGAGAGAGCTAAATCTCGTCACGAATCTGCTCAAGCGGAGTTTAAACGGCTTAAAGCCGAGCGCGATCGTCTTAAGGATGCATTCGACTCCCTGCAAGCCGAGCATGCTCGTCTCAAAGAAGAGTTCCAAAGGAAACTCGAAGAAGTCAAATTAGCCAATAAACGCGAACGCGATAGAACCCTTGATAAAGCCGGCGTTCGCTGGTCTGAGCGTAATGATGCAAAAATCGTCAAAAAAGCCGATGGTACAACTCAGGTTTATCATGGTGGCCTTGGCAAAGGCGATGGTTTAGGCCATGGCCATACTACGCTTGATCAATTTGGTAACAAAACCTATGATCGTGACGCATTCGCCGAACATGGACATCAGAATTTTACTGATGCCGGTACGAATACTTGCAAAACGCTTGCTGTCGGCACCGATATGTTTGATGGCAGACCGGCAAAGATTCGACATCGTAAAGACGGAAGAACGGACATTTTCTTTACCGACTCCGGCAATTGCGGTGATGGTCTTGGCCATGGACATGTAACACTTGCAAAAGATGGGCATGTAACCTATTATCGCGACCAGTGGCAGGACAAAAACCAAGGACAATACCTGATTGATGAGTCGAAAGACAACCATACCAAAATCTAACTCATTCTAACGCACTTTTATTAAGACCAGTCGCTTTCGGCTGGTCTTTTCATTGTTGAAATGGTATATATAATAGATATGATGAATAAAATCGAACAAGAAGAATTGGCCGAGATTCTCAATTCCTATGGCGTTGAAGGAGTTCTTTATGATGGCGCAAAGCAAATAACCCCAGACTCCATGATTTACATCTTTTCCGATAAGGATGGCGCAAAATACGTTCTTCTTGCCGCAGATTATCTAGGTGGCTATGAAGAGTATGAAATGCCGTATGACTTTGAATTTGATGACGGATTTCCATATAGCCAAGCATCTTTTCGTGCAGTTAAAGTATTTTCTTACAAAGAAGATGCAAAGAAAAAGGCCGATGGATATATTGACGACAAGCATTATTGGACTATGGCTAGTACTGGTGATGTCTGCATGCTCTTTGCTGTAGATGAATTAAAAGTATAAAAAATACTCTATTTAAGTTTGAAATTGTTGAGCTTTTGTTTAATATCTTCCTTGTAAATTGTTAATGCCTGACGAATTTGCCCCAGCCACAATGAAATCAAAAAAAGACCCGTAGGGTCTTATTTTGTTTCATTGTTCGCCGTAGGCGTGGCGGGGTTCGAGCCCAGGTTCGCCCAATGCCCGGCCCGAGCAAAGCGAGGGTGACGGCGCATTGTTTATATCCTGCCGGCCCAGCCAAGATTAAGGCTAAGAGTTTGCTCGATTTTTGCCCTTCTAATAGTTGTCTGGTAATTCGTTTTCACTGAGTATTGCTGGAATTATGGTCCCACTCTCTTTAAGTTCGAGCCCAAGGTTTTTGATTTCTTCTGGCGTGATGGCATTAATTGGATGGTGGAGTTTAATGTTTAGCTCTTTTTCGTAATCGACGCCGTCCTCTTTTTGCACCCAGGCTTCAATAAATAATTCTAATGTTTGATGAGCAGGAGAGTATGTAAGCTTATTGCTGAAAGTAGATGTTTTACGTCTATAAGAAACATACATGCGATTACGAGTGATACTGTAAGAGTGAAGATAAAGCCTGAGTGAGGTCAAATAATTTACTGTGGCTTCAGCAATTTCGTCATTTGTTTCTAGGGTTTTATTAACGCTAAACGAAGGACGTTCCGGAAATGCAGAGAGTTTTGTATCGTCTTCTGTGTCGACATTTTCTGGATACACTTCATAGTTTAATAGATGATAATCTTGGTTACCTTCTCTAAAACTAATATCGAGGTAAATAGTCGTTTGTTTTGTATCTAGATTATCCATACTGCAATTCTATCATATATTGTCGTGGACAGACTGAGGAGTCGATTATGATGATTAGTTTTCTGGATTGAATTTATTTAGCCTTTTTCTGACAGTTTCTTTGTAGATGGTTAAAGCCTGCTTAATTTTGCCCAGCCAGATTGATGAATAAAAAAGAATCCGTAAGGATTCCTTTTTTATTTCTTTGCTCGCCTTTGGCGAGCTAGGATTTTTCTTGTGAATTTCGGGCGGCGAAAGTATAGGTGTTATAATTGTTATGTTGCTTATAGATTCCATTTGGGGGCGGAAAGGAGTGTGCTATGAGAATGTTATTTAGGACATTTAGTGGATACGAGGATTCCTCGGTTATCAGTGCGTCGGGCTATAGTTTTACTGATCGAGGAGTCAGATATGGTAGTTTTCCTTGCGCCGACAAGGCTGGCGTGCAGGTAATCTATTCTGACAAGCTTCGGCTAAATTCGCGTTGCTATTTAGGTTTCGATCATTATGCCGAGCATAATCTTGAGAAAGAGCCAGATTGGGAAAAACTTTTCATTGAAGCGGCAAAATTTGCTTCGGAATACTTCGAGATAGGGTGCGTGACGCTAGATTTTGGCAAGACGCGCGACTCGGAAATATTGACAGAGAATGTCTATATGAATGCGTATGCAGGAAGGCCAGCTGACGAGTCGTTGTTTGTGTTATTTAATGCGCGTCCGACGGCGGCTAGCTACTATGGAAATATTGTCGCAATCGGCCGAGATTATTACTCCCTGGAGCGAGACCAGAACTCGATTATAGTATGGAATCTTGACCGTTATAAAGATATTGGTTTGGATGGCTATACGCTTTGGGGCATAAAACATGACACTGGAAGATGCACGAGCAATACAGATGACGTTATGGTAGGCTTGGAGAATGGTGAAATTAAATACGCAATCCACTAAGAAATGAAAACGCCGGAGCTATGGTAGCTCCGGTATTTTTCATGTAAAATAGTTGTATGGAAGATGCCGATGAGAAAGATCTGAGAATCTTAGATGAGGAATTGGCTGAGTCGGAAAACGACAGCGAAGAACTTTTGGCTTGTGGGAATTAATTTAAAAAAATATTAGCGCGATTATTGTTCGTCGATGATTTTTGATTCGACTTTTTTGGCGGACTTGCTAGTTATGATGCCTCCGGTCGTATCGGCGAATGCGAAGATAATGAGCAATACGCCCAAGACTTGCAGAACTAAGTTTGGCACGATTAGTTTACCGAAGATACAAAGTGCGCCGCATATTACGCCAACTATTGATAATATGAGTGCATTTTTATAGTTCGGATTATATTTTTTACCATTAAGTGAGTCTTGCATGCGAAAAATGCTTTCAATAAGAAGAAAGATGCCGATAATGATTGAAATAACTTCTTTAATGAAGCCGTTTTGGATAATCAGGAAACCACCAGCGATGGCTAGCGCGATTGCGCTCATGAGTTTGGCGTTGTCGGCAACAGCGCGATTTTCGACGCGTACCCACGCAATATAGTTATAGATTGCGCAAATGATAAAGGTTGCGCCAATGACGATAGAAATAAGGCTTGTAACCTGGTCAGCCCAGATTAGCAAACAGATGCCAAGAATTAATAAAATAACATTGATGCCGGTTGGCATAGTAAAACTGCGAACTTTGCGCGCTTCCTTGACTTCGATTTTGTGCACTGCTTTTTGAGACATTTTCGGTATCCTTTTATTTAAGATAATTTTACAACATACCGTGCTTTTTGAGCCAGACTGCGAGAATGACGGAGAGAATAACGGAGCCGACTAATATGATTGCGGCGGAGATTGGACTAGTACCAATAATGCCGAATTGCACATTCATGCCAAGAAATGACGATACGATTGTTGGAATAGATAGGACGATAGTAACGCCAGCGAGAAATTTCATGATGTCATTCTGGTTATTATTAATAACTGAACTATAAGTTTCGGCGATTGATTTTAGAATTTTACGATAGACGTCGGCCATATCGAGTGCCTGTTCGTTTTCAATCATAGCATCTTCGAGAATATCTAAATCGCCATCGTATAAAGGCAGCACGTTGCCTTTACTGAGCCGGTCAAGGACGAGGCGGTTTTTCTTGAGTGAGCTTTCGAAGTAAACAAGAGTTTTCTCTATGGTTAATAAATCGATAAGGTCTTCATTTTTGGTCGAATCTTGAATGCTGTTCTCTTTTGCGTCGATTGTCTTGTATGTGGCATCGAGTACATGAATATAGCGCGCTGCGGCGGCAGAAATAATTTGAAGTAAGAAGCGGGTCTTTTTGGCGGTGCGAAAATCTGGAGCGCTGCCCCTGCGGAAGTTGTCTAGAATGCCGGTTTCGACCGGTGCAATCGTAATAATATAGTTGTTTTGCGTAGCGATAATGCCTAGTGGGTAAGTAATATAGTCATCGTCGTCGTCATCGTCGTCTTCAAGCGCCGGAACATCTAGTACGGTCAGGGTGGCGTTGCCAGACACCTCGATGCGCGGAAGCTCGTCATCGTCGCGCATCTTTATGAGTAAATCGCGGTCGATGCCGGTTTCCGAAACGACTGTATCAATTTCGCTGTCGCTTGGCTTAACTAAGTCAATCCAGCAATCAGTCTCGGCGGCGCGTAGCTTTTCGAGAACTTTTGTGGAATGATTAGTCTTGTAATACTTGAGCATGATTAATATTATACGCTAATTTTTCAAGATGGTTTTTGAGTTATAATTAAGCTAATGAAAAAACGAACAAAGATTTCCGAGCGTAAACTTCCTGATTATACGAGAGGTGAAGAAATCTTCAATATGGTTTCGCATATCGTTGGAGCAGCGTTTGCGGTTCCGATTTTGGTGCTTTGTATTATTCGTGGCGCGATCGAATATGGTGCGGCTGGCGTTTTGACGGGACTAGCATTCAGTGTTTCGATGCTAGGGCTTTTTAGTATTTCGGCGATTTATCATGGGATTCGAAGAAGAGACACCGCCAAGAAAGTAATGCAGGTAATTGATCATTGTATGATTTTTTTGCTGATTGCCGGTAGTTATACGCCGGTGACTTTGATTGCGCTGATGAAGATTGAGCCTGTTGTTGCATGGGTAATGTTTGGCGTAGTGTGGCTAATGTCGATCATAGGAATCGTGCTTAACGCAATCGATTTAAAGAAGTTTTCGGTCTTTTCGATGGTGTGTTATTTGGGGCTTGGCTGGTGCATTATTCTCTGTTTGCCGAGCTTGATGCAGATTCTTCCGGTCATTGGCACAGTTTTGCTTTTCTTGGGCGGAATATTCTATACGATTGGTGCGTTATTCTTTGGTATGGAGCGCGAGTTTCGCTATATGCATTCGATTTTTCATTTGCTAGTTTTAGCCGGTAGTATTTGTCATGGTATTATGATTCTACTCTGTATATTATGATAAGCTTGCGTTTTTTTACGCAATGTGATATTATGGCTATGGAAGAAAGCGCCCCCCCGCTTTCTTCCTTTATGTTATGGGGCGTTAGCTCAGCTGATTAGAGCGCCTGCTTTGCAAGCAGGAGGTCATGAGTTTGAATCTCATACGCTCCACCATATTAGGTGAATTAGAGTCGGAAGACTCTTTTTTTGTTGTCTTGACTCCTATAAATCTATTAAATTCCCTGTATTTAAACTCTTTTGAATTTAACAGAGGTGATTTCACTTAGGGATATCAAAAGTTCATATTTTTATTAGCCAAATTCAATAAATCCAAGCCCAATAACACACACGATTATTGTAATAACTCTTTTTGCAATGTCGGCCTTAGCAATTTTCTCTTTTTCAATCTTTGGAAATAGTTTTGTTATAGTCAAACCCATTAACATGACAGCAAATGGTTGCACACCCTGCGTAACAAAGGAAATTAGTGCTACGGAGGCCATAGTTCCGGCAAAAGTCGAAAGAACGCCGCCAAAAGAATTAAGCATTTCATTGACCAGATTTAAGCCAATAACTTTTGGCCCATTGGTTTTTAACATTTTTGAAAAAGATTTACGGAAAGATTTTATAAACACGAAAATAAATATACCAACAAAGAATAATGTAATATTAGACCACAGTATGGTTTGGTTAAAATCGTGTTCTTGGTTAATATATCGTTCTATGATAAACCATATTGCATATGCTAGTGACACAAAAGCCATTATTGCAAGCGTGATTAGTTTTTCTTTGTTGAATTTCTTGTGCGTCGGTTCATAGGTAAGAAATACAGCGGCTAGAGTGATTAATAAGCCACCTATAAGTTGTAGTGGGTTTATATGCTGGTCTGATAGCACGAGTGGAGACAGCAGTAACATAAAAACCGGAATAAGTTGGAACATGATTACTACTATTGTCGTGTCGTCTCTATCTAGCGCCTTAAACCAAAAAATATTTGAAATCGTATAAAGAGCCGAGTTAAACAATAATAAAAGAATACTCGGGGTATCAAAAGCTAGCTGAAAATTACAAACAAATAAGTATATGATGGCCATTACGCCACCAGCTATAATCGTAGAAACTAGAATTAGTGCACGATAGTCTGCGTTCTTAACAGCTTTAGAAATAAGATATTTGTCTATATGATTAGTCGCTGCGTAAAAAATAGCTGCAATTATGGCCAAAACAATTGGTATTGCCATGTTCCTATTTTATCACAAAGCTAATATTTATCAGATTTCCAAGAATCTTGCTGGCGCAGTCAGAAATGCCTACTATGCACTATCTGTCTCATTGTCTTATTTGCGAAGAACTAGAGTTAGCGTCTTTTTGCGTAGTTGCCGAATAATGATAGACTGCCGGCGATCGCCACCATGAGAAATAGTGCGCAAATTGGTAGCCAGTCGGCCGTTTGCGGGTTGATTGGTAGGCTGCCGTCACTAGCGGCTTTGATATAGCTCGTTTTTTCGTTAGTGATTTTTAAGCTTTCTATTGCGTTACGGTTGTTATCGGAATAACGATTATCTGGTTCGTCGATTGCCCAAATATTCACGCTATCTATGCCCATAAACGGCGCGGAGATAAGATTGATCGTACCTAATCTATCTACGTATTCCTCCGGAGTTTCGTTGATATAGATGTCGTCGCCGCCAAGCTTCGCGGTATTGTTGTAGATTTTGATGTTATTGGCAATATTCATACTGATGCCTACGAGGTTTTGTATGGCGATGCCGCCACCATATTCGTCAGTACTATTCTCTGCGATTGTTGAGTTGCTTATATCGATGTCTTCGCTATCTTTGATGGCGTCAATCGTTAGGCCGCCGCCTCCAGTTTCGGAGTGATTTCCCTTAATGGTTACGTTATCTAAGGATAATTTTCCGGTATAATAACTCGCTTCGCTGTCCTTATATAGCATACCGCCAGTATTCGATGCTGTGTTGTTAATGATAGAAGTATTCTTGATTTCGGTTTTTTCGTTATAGTCCGTATAGATTGCGCCTCCAGTGTTTGTAGAATTGTTTTCTTCAAAAGTCGAGTTGGTGATCCTTAGATATTTAGCGTGTAGCAAATAGGCAGCGCCGCCTTTGGTGCCGTTATTTTTGGAGAAATTCGTATTATCTATTGTGATATTCGAGTCGTAGGAAAATGCTATTGCTCCACCTAAGTTGGCTTTATTATTCTCGAATGTACTATTCTTGATTGTGATTGGATAGCTATCTATCTCAGTGTCATTGGTGCCGTTATATGTTGATAAAGCTCCACCCATAATTGCGCGGTTATTGCTGAAGGTGTCAGAATCGAACGTAATATCGGTATATGCAGCCATGACTCGAGCAAAACAATAGACGCCGCCTAGGCTTTGCGTAGGTGCATACGCAACATTATTGCTGTAGATATTATTTCTGGATAGAAAAGTTTTATTGGGATGGCCTTCGAGGCCATTTAGCTGCATGACGCCGCCGTCGTTGCCGATTTGATTATTATTGAATAAGTTTTTTTCGACTATCGTGTTTGTTGCAACTACATTAGCATATGCGCCATTCATTTGAGCATAGTTTTCTTCAATAGTTGAACCTTTGGTTTCAAAATAACTATCTTGTTCGATGAAGAAAACGCCGCCACTGCCAATTGATCCATCGGTTCCGACGAGATTCTTAGCGAAATACGAGTCGGACACTTTTACGGTTGAACCGCTAAGGCTATATGAAACTCCGCCATAGAACGAACTATAGTTCTTCTCGAAATGTGAGCTGAGTATATTTAGCGTGCCATAGTTATAGATTACTGAGCCGCTAACAGATGAGGCGTTATTTTTGAACTTTGAGTTTTGAATAATCAAGCCTCCATTGTTTATGATAAGTTGGTTGGTCGCGAGAGCGTCGCCGTTTAAGTCCATCGGCATATACATATAGTTGTTGCCAACAGCATACCGTCCATCTACATTTAAAGTCCAGTGACTAGCAAGTCCATCTTCGGTTAGATTCTTGATCGTGAGGTTGGATGAGCTTGGGATAGATAAGAATGAACCCGCATAGCTATTTGACCGAGTAAGTGTTTTATCTTTTCCGTCGATAGTTATTGTTTTGTTTTCCGGTACTGAAATAAGTCCATTGAAATCGAAGCTGGCAGATAGCTCTATCTCCGTCTCTCCGCTTTCGATTGCGGATTTGAGTGCACTAAACGATGAGACTTGGGTTAGTGCTTTAGTTTCGGCTGGCGCCATAAAGGAAGAAAAAACAAGTAGCATTAAGCCAAAAAGTAATGATATCGCAATTTTCTTCCGCTTCACAATATCTGAACCTCCGATTTGTTTAATTATAGCATAAACGGCTTCAGTCTTATGCCTGTAGCGATACTATGTATCCCTGAGTTTTTGAGAATTGGTACTTTTGCGCAGCATATTGAATGATTGATTTATGTTGACTAGGGTCGGCTTCGAGCAAGAGCGGGCAGTTCGCTGGTGCTTGATCGATGAGGCGATAGATTAATTCTAAACCTCCCTGCTCCGCGTAAAGAGCAAGGCTTGGCTCGTAATCGAGAGCCTGTTGATCTATCCAGTCCCACTTTTTGTCGACATAAGGCAAATTCGCGACAATCAATGTGTCGGACTCCGGTTGATAGTCGTCGAGCAAGTTTGATTTATGAAAATATACTTTTGCGCCGTGGTGTGTGGCATTTTTTTGCGCAATGCGAAGTGCCTCGTCGGAAATATCGATGGCGGATATTTCTGTGCCCGGCAGTTCTAGTGCGAGCGTGATTGCAAGACAGCCGGAGCCAGTGCCGACATCGAGGATTCTTGTCGGATTTGCGGTTTTTGCTAGCTCGATAATAGTTTCGCTTTCTGGACGCGGTATTAAGACGTCCGGCGTCACAAAGAATCTGCGACCATAAAAATTGCGGTAACCAAGAATATATGCAAGAGGTTCTTTATTTGCGCGACGTTCTACAAAACTATCAATCGTGTCGGAATTTGGTATGACATCGTCGCTATGTGCTACTAGATAGCTACGGTCTTCGGCGTCAAGATAGTTTGCTAGAATTAGCTCGGCGTCGAGGTGGTCGATTTTTTGGGCTGCATTTTTTAGCCATTCGGAGACTGTCATATTTTAGTTAGAAAGTCCTGCTAAAGTCGTTGCCCAGTTCAGGCGTTGGCCGATGGAATTTTGGTCCGCTTCATCGGCGAGGCGCGTGATGCGGTCTCCGGCGCTTGTAGTAGCGTGGTAATTATAATTCCATGTCGTGGTCGGCTTCGCAAGTTTAGCCGAGGTTATTTTCTCGAAGCAAGTCGTCTTATCCTTGAGGCAGTTTTCGCCAAGTTCATTCCACTTTTCTAAATCGGCGCTGTCGGCAGAGATGGCGACGTTACCTTCAATAGCCGCGCTGCGTGGGACTTCGGCGTTGAAAGTTTGATCGAACATGAAGTTGCCGACAGAATAAACAATCAACTTGCCATTATAGGCTTCGGAGTCTTGTACTGTGTGTGGGTGGTCAGCAATGACCGATTCTACGCCGAGGTCGATGATTTTGCGATAGAGGTTCTGGCGGAGTGTGTCGTGCGATTTTTGATACTCTACGCCCATGTGCGGCATTGCAATAGTTGGTATGGCCTTTGCGTAGTCAGCGATATTTTGAAGATAATCGTCGCCAGGAACGCCATAGACGCCATGTGCACTGCAGAACCCGAATGGGAATTTTAATTCCTTAGTTTCGGAGTTGTCATATGCGGCAATGACGGGCAGTACAACGACGCTACAGTTATTAATGTTAGCTTCATCATTGGCATATTCGGTGTCATTTGGATCGGCAGCAGTGCGTTTCGGTGTGCCAAAGTATTGAATATTGTTCTCGTCGAGATATTTGCGGGTAGTACGCATACCTTCGAGGCCTTGGTTGCCGGCGTGATTATTGCCTAACAGAAAGGCGCTGAAATATTTTGCCGCAGCCGGAAGATAGTCGGGGTCGCAATTGAATTTAAAGATGTTGTTTTCCTCTGTATAGTTATGCCCGTTGTCGGTAACCGGGCATTCAAGGCCGCCAATCCAGCCTTGGTAGCTAGTACGGTCAAGCGTATCGAGCTTTGAGAATGGATAATTAACGCCTAGCTCAGATGCGCGCGCGCTCTTATTTGTGTTTCTTCCCCAAAATGTCGTGCCGACAAAGAGGTATTTTGCGCTAAAATTGGTAATTTTTGGCTTTGGGGGCTCGACGACAACTGGTTCTGGCTGTTGTGGTTCGACATTGTCGTCTTTTTTAATAATGATGCTTAGTACGATGCATGTTGCAATCGCGACTAGTACCACTCCTGAGGTAAGGATTGGTATGGTGAGTTTCTTCTTGTTCCCCTTCATGCTTTTATTGTAGCATGTTATTGCGGTCGCGATACCGCAACGCTATGGGCGCGCTGCTCGACCATATCGTTGAGGCGCGCTAGTTTTTTGGATTGTTTCTTTCGTTCGAGGGCTTTCGCAATTAGGAAATCGGCAATACGTGGATTTTTCGGTAGAATTGGTCCGTGCAGATATGTACCGATGCAGTTTTTATATACTGTTCCTTCAGTTAAATCGTTGCCGTTGTTCCCATATCCTTTGACGACGGTACCAAAAGCAGTTGTGTCTGGGCCGAGTTTCGTGAGTCCAGAGTGGTTTTCATATCCTACGACTTCGCCGAATTCTGGCGTATTTAGGACAATATTGCCGATAAGGCGTTCTGGGCCTGCGACGGTTGTAATATTGAGAATGTCGGCACCCTGAATTCTTTTATGTTCAGAGGTCTCGAAGTATTTGCCGAATAATTGATATATGCCGCAAATAACTAATGCTGGTGTTCCGTCGTTAATGAGTTGTTTTAGTTGTGGCGAGATTTTGATGAGATCGTTTTCGATTTTGCCTTGTCCAGAATCTTGTCCGCCGCCACCAAAAATAATATCAATATCGTCAGGGATTTTGTCGCCGGGTTCATAATGTATGACTTCCGCCTCGATGTTGCGCCATTCGCAACGTTTCTTAAGCGTTAAAACGTTCCCGTGGTCGGCATACAGATTCATTTCTCTTGGGTATAGGTGTAGGATTTTTATTTTCATTCGAGGCTCTTTCCTGAGATATTTTTACGGATTTCTAACATGGCGGTATAGGTTGTAAATATTCGCTTCGGTTTTTTACTAGCTGTTGTAAATTTTACAACAGCTTGCTTGAGATCCTCGATGCAGGGGCCGAATTTTACATCATCATATTTTAGCCGGAGTGCCATATCGGTCGCTCTTGTGCCGGATAGAATCTTGACTTCTTTTAGTGATGAGAAATCGACATTCCAGAGCCATGATACATCGCGGCCATCGGCAATTTGATCATTGATGGCGATCATGTAATCATGCTCATCGTCGACGAATGAGGCGAGGCTAAGCTGGAAAGCGCTTGGATTTTTAACAAGCAAGATTTCGACTTCGCTATCATTTAGTATGAAAGTCTCGCCACGCCCGAAAGCGGATTCGACTTTAGATAAACTCTTAATTAGTTCAGCGTCATCGGCTTTTTTGAGCACGCACTTAACGAGTGCGAGTGCGCCGGCGGCATTGAAGGCGTTGTAAACACCTTTGAGCCTTAGGTCTGCATCGTATTTTTTATTGTTGATTTTATAGTTCGCTACTTTGTCAATCTTCTCTAATGTCACGAGTGCATTTTTATTCGATGCTTTGGCATGGGATTTTTCGACTAGATTGTCGTCAGATGGAAACTCATCGAGTAGTGTTTTTGATAACCCGAAAAACACTGTGTTTTTTGCGGCAATTTTACTAACGCGTGGGTCTTCGCGGTTCAATACGACAGTTTGCTTAGTGGCGTCGGCAATTTTTTGCAATAGTTTGGCGGTGTGGTCGATTTCGCCGAAGCGGTCGAGCTGGTCGCGTTGAACGTTGAGTAGTAGTGCGTAGTCGATTGGTGCGACTTCGCTGAACTTGACGGCATGTGCCTCGTCGAGTTCGAGTACTGCGACATCGTAATCGAATTTTCCGCTAATCTTTATCTTCTTGAGTATTGCTGAAATAACACCGCGTACGAAGTTACTGCCGGTTTCGTTTGTAAAGACTTTTAGGCCCTGCGCTTCAAGTAGCTCAGTAATGATTTTTGTAGTAGTAGTTTTGCCGTTAGTACCAGAAACGACAATGACGCCATGAGGGAGTTTAGATAAAACGTTGCGAACGAAGTTTGGATTTGTGCGTTCGATTACGAGCCCAGGTAATGCTGAGCCTCCATTGCCGCGTAGGCGCGTTAAGGCTTGGACAGTTTTGCCAGCAAGGATACTTATTTTTTCCATTGTTTGCGTGGGGTCTTGAATAGACGTTTAAAGTTTACTTTTGGTGTGAATTCGATGGCATTTTTGCAAAAAATATGTGTTGCGAGTTTAGAGCATAATATGCCGACTATTGTAATATCCGCAAAGCCAAGCCAGAATTCCCAAGTTGGCAAGTTGTTAAAAACGCCACGTAGCATTAATGCAATTGGCGCGCTTGGCGGGAAGTAGCTTAGGACGTAAGTTAAGGTATCTGTACTGGATGGCATAAAAACATTAATGAAGAAGATCGGCAATATAACGGAGATCACGACTACGCCTGAATATGAATTTGCGTCTTTTGCGGTTGGCGAGATGACGCCGATTATGACGCACATGCTCGTAAATAGGAAGTATGAAACCAATAGTAATAGGATATATTGAGCAATGCTAATTGCGTCGAAGCTGAGTTGAAGCCACTCTGGAAATACGTTGGCGTTCAGCGCTATTTTGTAAAGCACGAGTACTGGAATAACTAGCACGATAAGTTGGATAATCCCTACAATCATGAGCGAAATGATTTTGCCGATTATTAGACTAGTTGGCTTAATGCTAGTGAGTATTAATTCGCTGATTCGGTTTTCTTTTTCTTCGACCATTGACGCAGTGAGGCGATTGCCGAGAACGACCATGAGAATATAGAAACAAGCTAGTGCGACGGCTGGGCCAATAATTTTTTGGATTTGTTCACTTGCGTCAATGATATGGTCGTCGCTCGCGTCGTAGGTGGTCGTGCTGTAGTTCACGACGTTCTTAATAATGGCATAATCGATACCTTCGACATTTGAAATAGCGGATGCCTCAAGGAGTGTGCGAATAGGCACCGAGTAATCGTCGGTTAGGCTAATTTCGTCAGGTTTTGTATATATTTCAACAGTTTTGTTGTCTTTGAAATCTTTGCTGATATAGTAGAATACGTCGATTTGCTTTTCTTTCACGGCAGTAATACCGGCATCTTTTTTGTCGAAAATCTCAAGCTTTTGTTCTTGCTCGTTGGCGTTAATAAATGATTGGTTTTTGATATATCTCGATTCGTCGTAGAGGCCGAGTTTGAGGTTGGTAGTATCAGTGCCGGCCTCAATGGCTTCGGATGCATTGTAGCCGACGAGTGCGGCGATGCCTATATAGATTGCGAAACCGACTGGGATTAATATTGCCGCAATCCAAAAACTAGGTTTTTTAAGGCTACGAATTACTTCGAACTGAATGACTTTTGTGGTTTTATTCATGTTTTTCTCCTAGTTCCTCTGCGTCATTTTCGCCATAGACGTCGACGAAAATCTGATCTAGGCTTTTATTATTAAACTCTTTGCGGACGTCCTTGACGCTGCCGTAAGCGCGCGCAACGCCGTCCTTGAGCAGCAGAATATTGTCGCAAAGTCGTTCAACTTCGTCCATGTAGTGAGTAATTAGAATGATAGTGCAGCCTTTTTGATGCAATTCTTCAATTATTTCAAGAAGAAGGCGGCGGTTAACTGGATCAAAGCCTTTGGTAGGCTCGTCGAGAATCAGGAGCTCTGGGTCATTCATGATTGTGATGCCGAGCTGGACTTTTTGTTGCATTCCCTGCGAGAGTTTGTTGATTTTTGTCTTCGCGAATTCTTCGAGTCCGACACGCTTGAGGTAGCTCATTATCCATTCTTTGGGGTTTTCGAGATTACGGAGTCTTGCGAAATACATCATAACGTCGAAGACGCTTTCTTTTTTGTATAGACCGCGTTCTTCTGGTAAATATCCGATACGGGTACTATCGTCCGGCTGAAAAGGCTTGCCGTTAATGGTTAGGCTGCCTTTATCGGCTTGATATAAGTTAAGCAAAGTACGGATTGTAGTGGTCTTGCCGGAGCCATTACTGCCGAGCAGCCCGAAAATTTCGCCGCGTTTAACGTTGAAAGTTAAATCCTTGATTACGACTTTCTCGGC
>CAMHRH010000008.1 GCA_946187605.1 uncultured Candidatus Saccharibacteria bacterium | reverse complement strand
AATTCGATGGAATCGGTAACGTATGGGTTAATATGCTGTTCGTGCGGGAGCTCGATATTAAGGCCAATGCTGCGACCGCCGGCTTCGTATGCGCCCTTGTTGGCGGATTGCATGATGGACGGGCCGCCGCCAGAGATGACTGCGTGACCGTTCTGCGCAAGCATAAAACCGAGTTTCTCGGCGAGCTGACACCATTTGCCGTCTTCGGGCAGGCGAGCAGAGCCAAAGATTGAAACACCTTGCGCATATGTGCGCACTTTGGCTAGACCTTGCTCAAGGTCTTTGGCGTAGCGCAGGGAGCGTTCAACGTCTTCGGGATTAAGGTTTTCGTTTGTAATGCTGTCGAGCCAGTTCTTGATTGCTTCGTCCATGGTTAGCGGATCTCCTGTATAGGCATGTTATGAAGTTTTGTTTGTTGATTTAGAATTCCGTCTTTGCTGCCGACGTGCTGAACGACAGAAGTGGAGTTGGCGCTAGCAAAGATGATTGAATCTTTAAAACTCTTGCCATTAGCGTAAGCGGCAAGGAAGCCAGAGCCATAAGCGTCGCCGGCGCCGGTCGAGTCTTTGATTTTGACGTCTTCGTAGAGACCAATTCGATATATCTCTTTGCCGTCGGTTGCGATTGCGCCTTGATTGCCGTCGGTAATAATAAGATTTGGTACATAGTTTTTGAGTTTAGCGAGTAGTTCGGTGAGGATTTGCCCGCTGACGATTTTTTGTGCCTCGCTTCTATTGACAAGCAGTACGTCAACATCGGTGAGTAGGCCGAGTAGCTTGCGGCTATGTTGCAATTCGAGGTTGCCAGGATTGAACATGATTTTTGCGCCAAGCGATTTGGCTTTTGTAAAGAATTGGTCAAGCATATCCATATCGCCGTGAAAGGTCGTGACATAAAGCCAGTCTGGATAGATAGTCTCGAGGTCGGCTGGGTTTAAAGCATCAAAACGTGTGCTGGCGCCGCGGCAAGTTAGAATAGTGCGCTCGCCACTAGGAGTGAGCAGAATTACGGAATAGCCGGTTTGATGGCGATTGGTGTAGCAGATGTAACTAGTATCAATGCCGTCGTCATCGAGGGAATTGATAATAGCCTGGCCGGCAGGATCGTTGGCGATGCAGCCCATGAAGATAGTTTCGTGGCCGTTGCGTGCGAAAGTCGCAGCTGCATTTGTAGCTCCGCCGCCGGTTGAGAATTTGATTTTGTCGATATCGACTTTAGTGCCGAGTTCGAGCTGATTGAAAAAACCGTGTCCATTCGTGCCGAAATCGTCATGGTCGATGAGATAGACATCTTGTAGGGCAGCGCCGACAGTTACGATACGAGCCATTAAATTGGATCCTCTTTTAGTGTTTCAGCCATCATGGCGTCGTAGGCCTTTTGCGGGTCTTCGGCGTTTGAAATTGCGCTACCAGCATTAATTACTGTGACGCCGCCGTGAACGAGTGTGCGAACGTTTTCGAGGTTTGCACCGCCGTCCCAGCCGATTTCGATATTGCGATGAATCTCGCGGATGAGTGGAACTTTTTCTAGCAAAAGTAAATCGGCTTCGCCGCCATATTGGCCCATGTTTCCAGAGAAGATTAGGGCATGATCGGCCGATTCGAGTACGGCTTTTATTGATGGCGGATAAATACTTTTAACAATTGCGACTCCGACTTTCATGCCGTTTTGCTTGAGCGTGTCAAAAATTGGCAGAAGGTCTTCGCTCGCTTCGGCGTGGAAGATGACTAGGTTTGGATGAAGCTTGATAAGATTGTCGACGTGCAACGATGGTCGTGCAGTCATCATATGAATATCGACCGTCCATCCTTTTGGCCACCAGACGGCAGTCTCGTTGATAGTGAGATTTGGCGTAAGTGTTCCGTCGGAAACATCAATATGGGCGCGCTTGGTGAATGGGTGATACTTCTGTACGGCTTCCTTAAATTTTGTTGGATTTTCGGTGAGAATTGTTGGAGCTACTATAGATATAGCCATTTTTTACTCCTCATCTAATTTCTTGCAGCGACGCTGGTATTTTGCGTCTGGTAATGGTTTTGTGTCGAGAAAACTATCAAGGATTTCTGTAAAATGATCTTTGACATTGTCGGCGGAGATACAGAGAACATTTGCGTTATTGTGGCCGCGAGTTTCGAATGCTTCGCTGCTAGTATGGCAGATTGCGGCACGAATACCTTTGTAGCGATTTGCCTGCATACACATGCCTTGGCCGGAGCCGCAGAGTAATACGCCGTAAGACTCCTCATCTTGATTGCGGAGGATAGCCTCGGCGACTTTCTTGGCGTAATCATTGAAGTCATCCTCGGCGTCGAATTCGGTGGCGCCGAAATCCGTATACGGTATTTGCTGGCTTGCGAGCCAGTTTATGACATCATTTTTTAGCTGAAAACCGCGATGGTCGGCGCCGAGGTAAATATGCATAGCTGATTATTGTCCCATCTTGCCGAAATCGACACTTAGTTCTACGAGGCGGTTGCTATAACCCCACTCATTGTCATACCAAGCGACAACCTTAATGAGGTTGCCATCGACAACATCAGTAAGCTTGAGATCGACGATGGAGGAATAGCTATTGCCGCGGTAATCGGTTGAGACAAGTTCTTCATCGGTCGCAGCGAGGATGCCTTGATAATAGTCTTCGCTTGCGGCTTTGCGGAAAATATCGTTTATTTCCTCAACAGTAGTTGGGCGTTTGCTGATAGCAGTGATATCAGAGAGTGATACGACCGGGGTCGGGACGCGGACGGAGAGACCATTGAATTTGCCTTTGAGGCTAGGAATCGTAAGAGCGGCTGCTTTGCTGGCGCCAGTCGTAGTAGGGACGATGTTTTCGGCAGCATTGCGAGCTTCGCGCATATCTTTGCCTGGAGCGTCTTGGAGCTTTTGGCTAGCGGTATAGCTGTGAACGGTGGTCATCATGGCTTTTTCAATGCCAAGATTATCTTCGAGGACTTTCATAACTGGTGCGATGCAGTTAGTGGTACAAGAAGCGTTTGAAATGATTTGATCTTCGACCGTAAGTTGATCTTCGTTGACGCCGATGACGATGGTCTTTGCGCCTTCGCCCTTAGCTGGAGCGGAAATAACAACTTTTTTTGCGCCGGCATTAATATGTGCACGTGCAGCCTCTGGGTCGGTAAAGAAACCAGTTGATTCGATAACGACATCAACACCCATTTCGCCCCATGGGAGGTTGGCTGGATCTTTTTCGGCAAGAACACGGATTTGTTTGCCATCAACGATGATGTTACTGTCATCGGAGCCGACCTCGCGAGCATAAATGCCGTAGTTTGAATCGTATTTTAAGAGATGTGCAAGAGTCTTTGCGTCGGTAAGATCGTTGATCGCGACAATCTCGACATCATCGCGCTCGAAAGCGATTTTGAAAGCATTACGACCGATGCGCCCGAAGCCGTTAATAGCTAGTTTTACCATCTAAGTGTTTCTCCTATATTGTATAGATTTTACTTATGCTTATTATACCATATAGTCTGTTGTATAATAGGGGCAGAAACGAAAGGAGTTTTTTAATGGCAGATTTTAATCAGATTTTGAATCCTGGTGAATATAAGGAAGGTACGATTAACGTCGTTATCGAAATCCCAACTGGTAGCAACCACAAGATTGAATGGGATCGCAAGCGCGCTTGCTTCATGCTTGATCGCATTGAGCCAATCGCATTTGCAAAGCCATGCAACTACGGTTTCATTCCACAGACTCTCGATGAGGATGGTGATGAGCTCGACGTTCTCGTTATTACTGACCAGCCACTCACGACCGGCATTTACCTCAAGGCTCGTATCCTTGGCGTTATGAAGTTCGTTGATGACGGTGAAGTTGACGACAAGATTATCGCTGTCGTTGATGATGACCGCAACAATGGCGACGCTATCAAGACTCTCGAAGACTTGCCAAAGCGCTTGATCGAGCAGATTGAGTTCCACTTCAACCACTACAAGGATCTCAAGAAGCCTGGCACGACCGTTGTTAAGGGCTTCTTCGGTACCGATGAGGCTGAGAAGGTTATCGAAGCTTCTATCGCACGCTGGCAGAAAGCTAACTAATAGTAGGGAACTACGGAAAATATTTCAGGCGTTAGTCTGAAATATTTTTTGTTCATGGTAAGATTTAATCAGAGAGCAACTCTAGGAATTGCTCGGGGTTTGGTCCTCTAGTTAATGACTAGAGGATTTTTTGAGTTTCGGCAACAAACTATTTAACGGTTTTTTCATTCCACATATTCTGCAGATTTTTGTGGCGTTCATAGGTTTTAAAACTGGTTGAAATACTTATTTAGATAATTATGCAATTCTTTATCGCAGGCATAGATATAGACGCCTTTAACTGCGCGATTCATAAGGATCCTGTAAGTCCTAAGAATCTGCTCTAGCATGTCATTCTCGCTAATTTGTTCATTATTGGCTACTTGGCGTTGACTGCGCTTCATAGCGCCGGAGTCAGCACACGCTTTGCGATTGAAGATAAGTTTGCCGTCGCGATAGATTAGGTCGTTGCCTATAATGATTCCGACATAATTTAGGTCGTCGCCCTGGACGGTATAGATGCTACCAACTTCTTTCGGCGCATTTTTGGAACCAATCCAGTTATTTTGAGTGCTATTCCATCGAAATTTAACGCCATCAATTTCAATATCATATGCGCTTTTGTCGTTTTTTGAATTCCATTTCCAGGCAAACCCGGCCACCATGCGCGATAACCCGTATTTAGATTCGCGTTCTTCCATTTCTGAAACGAAATCTCGAATATTGTTGAAAATTTTTGCCTCAAATCCTTCGAATGTTTCTTTTTCTTTCGGCCTGAAACCGTTGGAGAGAATGTCATGAATGTAATCGATATATTTCTTGCCACCGAGCGAGCGCATCTGAGTTTTGAGATAATAATTGCGCTTGTCAAACTCATTGGCATATTGAGAAATGTCAGTTTTGTTGATGTTCGCCGGACGAATTCTTTGTTGATCGCTGAAAACTAGCACGACGTTCTTTGATTTTGCCATAATCCAATCAAGCTCAGAATGGATATTGTTGTTGCCAAATATTTTTTGATCAATTTCATGCACTTGTTTGCCGAGCGTGCCAGTTACGCCGACCTTGAGGAGGTGCGCCTCGTCAACTAAGGTGATGTCGAAATTGTCGTCGCACTTGCCGAATTGTATTGGCGAGAAGATTCTGATATTTGCATTGCCGAGGTCGATTTTGTTGAATATTTTGCGAATGCGGCCGCAAAGGGAAGGCTGAGGAACTATTAGCGCAATGCTTTTGCCTTTGAAATTTTGGTTGATATGCTCAAGCTCAAAGAAGATATTGAAATTAGATTCATCGTCGATATCGTCGTTTTGGTTATCAAAAGATTGGAGATCTGCTAATAATTTGGCGAGATACATAATGACGATTGTTTTGCCTGTACCGGCGTCACCATCGATGATTGATAAACTTTTTCTATTGTCGCAAATTGCTTCATCAATATTTTGCACAATTTCAGTAACTACGTTTAATTGTTCGAAATTTAGGTTTTTGTATGGTGAGAATTTAAAAAGTTCTGAATTGTTGATTTCTGAGATGGTTTTATCTGCAATTTTTAGCTCTCGTAATCTGTTCCAGATTTCCTCGAACGTTTTTCGATAGTTAGCTCTATCATAGTAGTCGCGGTCGCACATGCCGTCGTTGCGGTTTAGGACTTTATATTTTCCGTCGCCGCTAAAGTATTGAATAAGATAAGACTCTAGGTCTAGTGCTGCACTTTTGTTGAATGTTTCATCGAATACGACTTTTATTGAGCCGTTTCTTAGGCTGGATTTTTCAGTATTCGCTAGATGCTGATTCATGCGGTTTTTAAGATTTGTTGTTTCGCCAATGTAAATATCGCGATTATTGCAAATCTGGTAAACTACTGGCCAGTTTTCTTCGAAATGATCTTCGACCGCTAGCTGATTAATAGCGGTTTGCGTAAAAGAGTAATTTCTAATTTCGAAGGACTGCTTCGCCATTTTTATAGTTCCGTGTATTTTTTACTATTACCTTTGGATTTATTTACTGGGTATTTCTTTTCGTTTTCTCGGAGTTTTGACATGACGATATCTTCGAGATTTACATCTAGCTTGTCAGCTAAGAGAATCGCATAGTTGACGACGTCGGCAAGCTCTTTGCAGACAGTCTCTTTGTCGTAGTTATCGTTCCATTGAAAACATTCGAGTAGCTCGCCGGATTCGATTGCAATAGATTTCGCTAGATTGGCAGGGGAGTGAAATTGATCCCAATCCCTATCTTTCGTGAATTGCACTACGGCTTTTTTGACCTCTTCCATATTTTTTATTATATCAAGAGATGAAGGAAGCGTATCTGTTATATGAGAGTTGGTATAAAAAATGACGCCACAAGACGTCCAATATTTATATTATAGCATACTTAGTCTAAAAAGTCAATATGGGGGACGATGATTACGCTTGGACTTCGGTTGAAGACGAAGCGTAAAAAGAGCCGCCATTAAAGGCGAGCTCTAAAACCATCAGAGCATTTCCTAGATAGATGCTCGTTAAGATAATTATGCCACTCGTTAAGCCATAACCGAAAAACTGAGTAAATCTGTTATACTAGAATCATAGAAACTTTAAGGAGGAAATCCCAGAATGGCATTTCTAAAAGCTTTCGGCGGTGCTATCAGTGGTGCATTTGCCAACCAGTGGTTGGAATACATGGCTCCACCAAAGACCATGACCGATCATACCCTAATTGCTCGCGCAGTTCCTGTAAAGGTTAACGGTAGCGAAAATAACGATGGCGAGGAACAGGCTAACCTCATTTCGAATGGTTCTAAGTTTATGGTTCCAGAAGGTACCTGTCTTATTACTGTAGAGAATGGCGCGATTGTTAGTGTTGTCGCTGAACCGGGCGGTTATACCTATACGACAGAGAATATCCCAGAAGCTCGTTCGATGTTTGCTGGTGATGGTTTCTTTGCTTCGACCTTCGGTACTAGCCTTAAGCAGTTCAAGTTTGGCGGCCAGCCTGGTAATCAGCAGCAAGCTTACTACGTAAACTTGCGCGACATTATGGGTCTTCCATATGGTACGCCAAATGTCATTCGCTATTTCGATGCAAAGTTCGGTAATGCTCCGCTTTCGGTTCAGAGTAACGGTACGTATTCAATTAAGGTCGTTGACCCGATTTTAATGTTTAAGAACTTGATTCCAGTCGATATTGCATCTGGCCAAGGTCGTTCACAGTTCGATCTCGGTGAGGGCGATGGTGGAGTTGAAGATAAGCTCTTCTCGAACTTCATTAACTCGCTTTCGACTGCTCTTTCGCTATTTACTAAGGGCGGTAAGTCGATTGATGATATCCAGGGCGGTATTGGTGATTTCGCTGCTAGCGTAAACGAAGCGGTTGAACAGAAGTTTAACTGGGGTACGAAGTTCGGTCTTGCCGTCGTTGATGTCTCTCCAACAGTCCTTGACTGGGACGAAAAGTCGGCAGCAATCGTTGAGAAGTACACGACTGGTTACATGATGCTAGGTTCGGTCGGCGATGCTTATGCGAAGACTCAGATTGCCGAGGGTGTCAACGCTGCTGGCCAAGCTGGTGCTGGCAATATGACCGGTATGGGCTTTGGTATGGGTATGATGGGCATGGGCGGTGTTGCTGGTAGTGTAATGACTCCAAGCAATGAAGTGAACCCAATTGCGCAACAGATGGCTCAGCAAGCTGCTCCTGCGGCTCCTGCAGCTCCTGCAGCGGCGCCTGAAGCTCCAGCGGCAGATGCGTCAGCTGGTACTGACGCGGCTCCGGAAGCTCCGGAAACACCGGAAACTCCAGCGGAGTAATCTAGGCGTGGCTGAATTATCAGCACGTAATGGTCTCAATCGCTGTCCTCATTGTGGGGGCAGCGATATTGAGACTGATGCAAAGGAGGGAAAATTAAGGTGCAAGTATTGCAAAACGCTTTTTGATGCAAAGAGCGACAATGAGCTCGGTGGCGTTGAGGGGATGAAAGGTGAAACGCGCGGTGCTGGTGCGGATGATATTGTGCCGAGCGAGGATGTAATACTCACGTTCAAATGCCCAGCTTGTGGAGCAGAAGTCGTAATTAATACCGAAGAATCGATGAATGCTTCTTGTCATTGGTGTCGGCATATTTTTTCGGCTAATGAGAAGATTAGCAATGGTGCTGTGCCGGACTTGGTTTTGCCGTTTAAGATAACGAAAGAAGAAGCGATTGCAAAAGCAAGAGCGGAAGTTGATAGCAGTAATCAGATGCTTAAGTCGGAGTTCCGGCAGGCTTTCAGGCCAGAGGATATCCGTGGCGTGTATTTTCCGTATATGATTGTGGATGTAAATGCGCATTCGGAATCGAGCGGAAAGGCGGAGAAGACGGTCGGACAAAACACGACGCCGCCATTTACGGTAGATGTATACGATATTTCGCGTGAATTTGATTTACTAGTTGATGATTTGACGGTAGAGTCATCGGCTAGTCGATTAAATCAAGATACCTATGTTAATTCGAACAATATAATTAATGCGATTTTGCCGTTCGATACGGAAAATGCGACGGCGTGGAATGCGAATTATTTGCGTGGTTTTGCGAGTGAGAAGCGCAATGTCAATGTTAATAACCTTAAAGAGATTGTAGCCCTGCAGAGCGGCGATATGGCGAGGCGTGAGGCCAAGAAAACGGCTTCTGAGTATGACCGTGGGATTCGATGGGACAGAGAGCATCTTGGAATAAAGGGAACGAAATGGAAAGCGGCGTATTTGCCGGTGTGGCTTTACAGTTATAAAGACGAGAATGAAACGCGTATTTATTATATTGCGATAAATGCGCGAACCGGCGAGACGGTAAGTTGCGTGCCAACGTATAACAAGAAAGGGGATAATACCGATGCGCGACATCATCATGAGAATGAAACGAATGTAAAAATAGAGAATTTGAAACAGAGTGATGTAAAAATTACAACAAATACTGGAGTTAGGTCGCGTGAAATAAATGGCAAAAATGATACGCGCGTGATTGGCTCTTTGTCGCATGGTCGCGATGAAATGCTTGCGTCGGAAAAGGCGCGTTTTGCAAATGGCGCAAACTATTCACGAGCTCAGCAGCGAAAGGACATGACTTTAGTGACTGTAATTAAGTGGATTCTTATTATTATAGTGCTTCTTGCTATATTCTTTTCTGGTGGTGGCGGAGGGGGCTCAAGTAGTGATTCGTCTTGGGATTCCGATTCGTCTTGGGATTCGAGTTCGTCTTGGGATTCAGATTCATCATGGGATTCAGGCGGTAGTTCTGATTCGGGCGGTTTTGATTATAGCTATGACTATTAGGAGGGTAAAATGAAGGTTAAAAAATGTTCGAGATGTTATGCGAAAATAATTGATCCGATTGATGATTCGCGACATAGTTGTCCGTGGTGCGGTAGTAGTTTAGCGGTACTAAACGAGAGTGGTTCTGGAGCAGACGAATTAAATAATAAGATGCCAGAGCGGATCTTGGATTTTGCAATTACGCGCGATGAAGCAGTTGAAAAAATAAAATCAATTGTGGATTTGGGGTTATCGAATAAGGCGAAGGCTTCTTTGGTCGAGCGCGGTCCTGAGCCGGTTTATTTGCCGGCAATAATGGCCGATGTGACGGCGCATGCAGTAGTGGAAGGAAAGGGCGAAAATGCCACGAAAGAAGGCGATGAATCGCATTACGATGTTGAAAAGTATGAGATAAAGCGCGAATTTGATGTTGAAATACGTGGATTGCCAGTAAAGCCGGCGTGCGGAAAATTAAATAAAAAGACTAAAATCAGCCTTAACCGAATCATTAATAATATATCGCCATATGATGTTGAGAATGCGATGCCATTTTCGACGGAAGCTTTTGGCGAGGCATTTGTGCATTATTATGATGTAAGTATTAAGGCGACCGATGCGGATATTAAGTCCCGTTGCGAAGATATTGTGCGTAAGCGAGCGAATGAGTCTGCATTGCCGAAGTATAATTGCGGAATATGTTGGGAGAAGCAGTCGGTAAATGTATTAGAGAGCAAACAATACTCTATTTATGTTCCGGTTTGGCTATTTTGCTATAGAGGCTATTATGATGAGCTAAGATTCGTTGCCGTAAATGGTCGGACCGGCGAAGTGGTTGGCAGCGTCAAGAGGAACGAAGACAAGAATAATAGCTCTTCGGTTTCTGACGAACTGAAGAGAGCGATTATTGTTCTGGTTGCTATGTATGCCGTGCCGTGCATTGCAATGCTATTGATCCGTAGATTTGGGGGACTTTTTAGGGCTTTTGGCCATATTATTGTTATTTTTTCATTACCTGCAATCTATATCGCTGCGGCAATATATGAAAGGAAATCGAGAAAGAACGCCGACGAAAAATATAGAGACAAAATAAATGCGGGCGATATCGATTCTGATGACGATATAGAGGCGGAGTCGGAAGTGAAGGGTCTATTAGCTACTGATAAAGCGGTAGATAAAAGTCGAAGTGTAGGTATTCGCGATATATCTGGGCGTAATGATTGGGTGATTCCGAGTGACGAGGCAAAGTATCTCGCTTACAAAGAAGAGTATGAGGCGAAGATGAGAGCCGAAAGGGAATTTGCGCGAAAGAAGACGCGAAAGGCCATAATAAAAGCATTATTAATAATGACTTTGCTAGTTATTATTCAGTTTTTTATTATGTATAATGGCGCGGCATTTCTCTCGATGTAGTGATATATAATGTAAGTAAAGACGTAATAAACGGTAAAAGAAGAGGTAATACAAATGGCAACGATGTCGAATAATGGCGGCAAAAATGGCGCTAACCGATGTCCGCATTGTGGTGCGACAGATGTAAAGCTTGATGTAAAAAGCGGTAATTTGAAGTGTAATTTTTGTCGTTCGACGTTTACGCAGGAGGCTGCGAATGCGCGTGGTGGCGTCGAGAATCTTACAGGCGATATTGTTAGTGACGGTGCTACGGCGATAGTGCCAGATGAGAAGATTATTGTGACTTTGAAATGTCCGGCATGTGGGGCGGAAGTGGTGATTAATACCGATAGCGCAACGAGCGCGCGTTGCCACTGGTGCCGTAACGTGCTGTCTCTAAATGAGAAGATGCCTAATGGCGCGGTGCCGGATTTGGTTTTGCCGTTTAAGACCGAGAAGGTTGCCGCCGAGAATAGTATTCGTGATTTCGTCAAAAAACGCCAATTCTTTGCGCATCCAAAATTCAAGGCCGAATTTAAGCCTGAAAACGTCATGGGCGTCTATTTGCCGTACATGATTGTCGATTTGAACTCGCACGCAAATATGAAGGGTGAGGCGGAGCATTTGATTCGTAGCTATACCTCGGGCGGAAAGCACAAGACACGTTATTACGACGCGGAGGCTTTTGCGGTCACGCGCGAATTTGACCTATTAGTCGATGACTTAACAATTGAGTCTTCGAGTCGGCGCTTACATCAGGACGTGCACGCGAATACGAATAACGTTATTAATGCGATTATGCCATTCGATACAGAAAACTGCGTCGATTGGAGCCCGAACTATCTGCAGGGTTTTGCGAGTGAGCGTCGAGACACGAACGTAGATGATTTGCGCAAGCAAGTGAAACTTCAACTTGAGGATATTGCGCGATATAAAGTTAAAGAGAGCATGACGTATTATAACCGTGGCGCAAAATGGACTACGGAAGACGTTACGGTTAAGGGGTCGAAGTGGAAAGCGGCTTATCTGCCAGTTTGGTTGTATAGCTATTTGCAGGATGATGGCAAGGTAAAAATGCTGCATTATGTTGCGGTTAATGCGCGTACCGGCGAGACGATGGGCTCGGTCCCAATCAATAAGACGCGTCTAATGATCGTGTCGGCGATTCTAGAGGTGTTAGGCGTTGTGCTTGGTAGCTGGTGGATAAAGGCTTGGCTGTTCGATATCGATATGGATGCAGACGATGATAATCCATTTTGGGTCGGTTTGGCCGGTTTGACGCCTGGGTTTATTTTCTATTGGATTAAAACAGCAAGATATCGTAATATGAATGCGCGCCACAAGCATGAGGCTGAAACGCCGTCGGAGATAAAAAATCTGAAGAAAACCGATGTGTCGATTGGGCGCAGAAATCGATTGCGCAATTCACGTATTGCTGGCGAAAATGATTCGGTAGTAAACGGTGTGGTAGCGAAGAATGCTGGCGCAATGATGGGTGAAAAGATGGCGAATGTGATTGGCATTGGTAGAATGACTGGCTCGACGGCAGCGCAAACGGCGACTGGGCAGGCGGCGGAGGCTGCGGCGCAGAAAACCAAGAGTGCTGGGAAAGTGATAGCTATTTTCATTGTATTGTTTATCTTCTTTAGTATTGTTGTGGCGGCATTGTCGAATATTGCGGATGAGACAGATGAATACGGTTCGTCGAGTAGTAGTAGCAAAGTGTCGACATCAGGATCGCTCTCGAGTGATATCAAAGAATGGTCAGACGACAATACGGGGCTATATAGCACGAGAGTGAGTGAGATGGTATTGTATAATCGAAATAAGAGTAGCGATTATGGCGTATATACTTTTACGTCCAGTGATTACAATAGTGCGATATCGGTTTCAAAAACAGAGTTTTCTGACGACGATTTGTCTAGCTCGAGATTTGTGACGGACGCTGGAAAGGCGCTGAGCAAAATTTTGGAGGGGGATAATCTTTCGCGAAAATTATTGAGTTCCTATACGGATAGTGGGAAGGATTTTACGCTTGGATTATATGTGAATAAAGGGTCATCGAAGACGGACTTTTGTGAATTACGCGAGACTCAAAATAGCCATACATCGACTTTTGGTTATAGCTATTCAGTGTCACTAAAGTGTATTAATGTAGACAATGATGTTGTTGAGGAGAACGACATAAAACTATAACAGTGGTAAAATAGTTTTATGAAACTATATAATACATCGTCGCGCAAGATAGAAGAATTTATTCCAGCAAATCCAAATGAGGTAAAAATCTATACTTGCGGTCCGACGGTGTATTCTTTTGCTCATATTGGAAATTTTACGGCGTATACTTATTGGGATTTATTGATTCGTACTTTGCGCCTGAATGGTTTTCGCGAAAAACGCGTGCTTAATATTACTGACGTTGGGCATTTAACATCAGATGCCGATGATGGCGACGATAAAATGGAGAAGGGCGCAAAACGTGACGGCAAGACAGTTTGGGAAGTTGCTCAGATGTATATGGATGATTTCATGGAGAACTTTCGTAAGCTCGGCTTAATAGAGCCGTATGCGGTTTGTCGTGCAACTGATTATATCGAGGCTGACATCAAGATAGTTGAAGCGCTAGATAAGGCTGGTTTTTTGTATGATACGACGGATGGGTTGTATTTTGATACTTCGAAATTCCCGAAATATGCTGAGTTTGCGCGATTGGATTTAGAAAATTTGAGAGCTGGCGCGCGAGTAGAGTTTTCTGACGAGAAACGCAACCCGTCAGATTTCGCAGTATGGAAGTGGATTCGCGACGGCGAAGATCATGCGATGAAGTGGGAATTTCGTGGTCGGATGGGTTACCCAGGCTGGCATCTAGAATGCTCGACGATAATCCATGAGAAGTTGGGGGAGCCGATCGACATCCATTGTGGTGGAATCGATCATATCCCAATTCATCATACGAACGAAATAGCGCAAACTGAGGGTGCGTTTGGTGTGCAGATGTCGAGATTTTGGCTGCATAATAATTTTATTACGGTTGAGGGGCAGAAAATTTCGAAGTCGCTTGGAAATGTTTACTATTTGTCCGATTTATCAGAGCGTGGTTTCTCGCCGGCAGACTATAAGATGTGGCTGTATCAGGGACATTATCAGGCGGAGAGGGATTTTTCGTTTGAGCAATTAGCGGCGGCGCATGCGCGTTTGATGAATTATCGGAATTTTGCCGCGTTGCGTTGGCAGGGTGTCGAGAAATCGGATTTTGCTACAGAGAAAGCAGAGATGCTGGAGTGTCTGAATTCGAATTTGAATTCGGCTGGTGCATTTGCGGTACTTGACGGCGCGGTGAAGAGTGGGCTAGCACCAAGTGATGATTTTTTGAAATTTATCGATGATGCATTTGGTTTGAGTGTTGGCGATTCGACGCCAGATATCTCAGATGATTTGAAAGAAAAAATTGCGGCGCGCACCGATGCGAAGGCGGAGAAAGACTATGCCAAAGCTGATGCTTTGCGCGACGAGATTGCTGATGCGGGTTTTGAACTGCTCGACGGCGCCAGCGGCGTGAAGTGGCAGTATAAGAATTAAGCTTTCCCGGCGATTAGCTTCTTCTCTTCGGGTTTGTGCTCGGCTTTCTTGTCCTTGCTATCTTCTAGGTCCAGGCTTTTGCCGTATTCCTCGATGAGGACTTTAATGCATCCGGCAATAGGAATAGAGATAATGGCTCCGATGATGCCGAACATGTAAACGCCGATCGTGACGGCGCTTAGGACGGCGAGAGCAGGGAGCTGAAGGCCTTTGCCTTGGACTTTTGGCGAGATAAGATTGGATTCGATTTGGAGATAAATGATTGTATAGATGATGAAGATGAGCCCTGCGCCCCAGACGTTGAATGCTAGAAGAATCGAGACGATTAGGCCGCCAATAAAAGAGCCAAACATAGGGATTAGGCTGAATACGCCAGTAATAAGGCCGAAAGGTAGGGCGAGGCCTGGATCGAGTCCGAAACAGAGGCAGATTATGAGTGCGGCGATTGAAGTGCTGCATGCGTTGATGAGGGCGACAGTCAGTGCATTCGAGACGTACTTTGAAACGACGTTTGCCATGCGATCGACGACATTGCGGGTGCGCTCGGTTTTTGCGCCGCCTTTGAAGTTGCTCCAGAATTTATCCATGATGGATGGTCCTTCGGTGAGCATAAATAAAGCCAGGACTAGAGTGAGGATTGCAGCGGCTAAGAAGCTGCCGACGGCGCCAATGCTAGTTGCGACGTTGCTGCCAAGATCGTTAACGATGGACGTGGATAGATTTTGGATGTAGTTAAGTATTTGATCGCCAAGGTTGCGGATTCCAATGCTTGCGCCGAAGTCGTCGAGCCATGTGAAGCTTTTTGATACGCTGTCGATAGTTGCAGGGAGATTTTTGGCAAAGTGTACGGTTTCGTTAATGACGGTTGGAATAACGATGATGAGAAAAGCGGATAGAAAGCCAACGACAAGAAAGTAGGCGATTGCGATAGGTAGTTTTATGCCGTTGCCAGGTATGAGTTTGGCGAGTTTTTTGACGAGCGGGCTAATGGCGAGCGCGAAGAATAGTGCGGCACCAATGATTAATAGACCGGTTGACGCTTGTAGTAAAAGAAGGCCCGCTAATGCAAAGCCAAGAATAACTAGCCAGAAACGAATAAAGGTTTTTGTGTCGACGGTAACTTTGTAGGCTTTGCTCATAATGCTTATATTATAGCGCAAAAAAGTGTGGGCCACTATCGATAGCGGCGTTTAGTCTTGGTGATAATATTTCTTCATAAAGTCAGACATAAGGTTGTCGAAAGTATCGTCGAGAATCGCGTTGCGGATTTGCTCGCAGATGCGGACGACGAAGCGTTCATTATGGATGCTGGCTAGCGTTTTGCCGGTGATTTCGTCGACTTTATAGAGATGGTGAAGATAGGCTGCGTTGTAATTTTTACAACAATAGCAATCGCAATCTGGGTCAAGCGGTTTAAAATCGGTGCGATATTTGGCGTTTTTGATATTGATACGGCCATATGGCGTATAAAGGGCGCCGTTGCGGGCCTGGCGGGTTGGTGCGACGCAGTCGAAGGTGTCGCAACCAAACTTTGCGCCGATGAACAAATCGCGTGGTTCGCTACCCATGCCGAGAAGGTGTTTTGGTTTGTTTTGCGGTAGGATTTCGTTCGTGAGTTTTATCATGTTTGCGGTTTCGTCAGTTTCGGTAGTGTAGAGGGAGCCGATGCCATAACCGTCAACGGGCTGGTTGCTCATAAACTCCGCCGATTCGCGGCGAAGATCTTCGAAGAGTCCGCCTTGAACGACGGCGTAGAGGTATTGTTCAGGTTTGCCAGCCTGTTTAGCGAGTTCGGCGAGGCGATTATGTTCCTTAATATTGCGAGGAAGCCAATCATGAGTGCGACGCATGGCTTTCTCAACCTCGGTCTTTTCTTTGCTGTCGATAGCTTGATCGAAAGCCATATGGATGTCGGCGCCAATTTGCCATTGGGCTTGCATTGATATCTCGGCAGTCATACGGATTTTGTCGCCGTTGATGTGCGATTTAAACGTGACGCCATCGTGGTCGATTTTTGCATCTTTGAGCGAGAGCATTTGGAAGCCGCCCGAGTCGGTAAAAGTAGGACCGTGCCAACTTGTGAAATTTGCGAGACCGCCGCCTTGCTCAATAAGCTCTGGGCCGGGGGCAAGAATAAGATGATAGGTATTGGCGAGAATGGCTTGACTGCCGAGTTCGCGCATTTGTTGGTGCGTGATGGCTTTAACGCTAGCGCGAGTTGCGGCGCCGACGAAAGCTGGCGTTTCGATGTCGCCGTGCGGTGTATGGATGATGCCGGCGCGCATGAGGCCGGTTTGTTTTTCGATGTCGAATTTTAACATAGTATGGGGTAATTTTAGCATTTATTGACATTTTTGGCATTTTGTGATATAATAGAAAGGTAAGTTAGTTCTGCCGAGAAGCGGTAGGACGGTTATGATCTTTTATTGGGAGGGAAAACTATGTTAGAAATGATTTTCAAACAGTTTAAGCGCGAACTGCTTTCACCCGACATTACGCCGAAGCGTGCTGGTGAGATATCTGGCTTTATCACCTCTGGTTACGAGGTTGGTGGAGATAATAGCTGGATTCTTAATAACAGTGACTATGTCGAGGACATTAAAAAGTATGTTGAGCGCTTCTCGGAAATGTTCGATTCAGAAGAGTTTTCTAGGCTCCCCGATGGAGTCGCTAACCGGATGCGAATAGCATACCGGGACGCCGTAGCTACGACGTCCTCGCCATGCAGCGCTACGTGCGGGACTTGCCGCTATGTCGGCGATTGTACCTTATGCTAAAAATAAACCTCCGCTATGGCGGAGGTTTTTCGCTCCTAATAAATGAACATTGAATCGCCGTAGCTGAGTAGTTTGTAGTTGTTTTTTATGGCGTGTTCGTAGGCGGGCTTGAGGTTATTCCAGCCGGCGAAGGCGGCTGTGAGCATTAGTACGGTGGATTTTGGTGCGTGGAAATTTGTAACGAGTGCATCGATAACTTGAAAGTTAAAGCCTGGATAAATAAAGATATTGTCTTCGCCGGCGGTTTTGCCGGTTTTTGCCCAGAATTCTAGCGTACGTGTAACTGTAGTGCCGACTGCGACGACATGATGACCGGAGGACTTGGTACTCTTGATTGCTGCGATAGTGTCATCTGGAATATGGAACCATTCGGAATGCATTTTGTGATTTTCGACTTCGTCGGTTCGGATTGGCAGAAAAGTGCCGAGGCCGACGTGCAGGGTGAGATATTTGATTTGAATGCCTTTTGTGGAGAGCTTTTTGAGCAAGTCTTTAGTCATATTAAGCGAGGCAGTTGGTGCGGCGGCAGAGCCGAAATCTTTTGCCCAAACAGTTTGGTAGCGTTCGACATCTTCTGGCTCGGCGTCGCGATGCATATACGGTGGTAGGGGAACATTCCCGTAATCTTGGGCGATTTCTTCTAGGGGGCGATTTGCTGTTGCGGTGGCGATGCCGTTGCCGAGGAGCTTTCTGATAGTGATAGAGTCGGCGGTTTTTTCGCCGGTAGTGACATTCTTGACGATGAGTTCTTCGCCCTCGTGGAGTTTGCCGCGATACATAACATGGTCGATATCTCCGTCATGACGTTCGAGTATGACGAGTTCACGCGGATGGTTGTCAGATTTGCGCTCCGTAAAAACGCGACTGCGCATGACTTTAGTATCGTTGAGGATGATAAGGTCGCCAGGCTCTAAATAGTCGACGAGGTTCTTGTAGTAGCTGTCGGTGAACTCGCCGGTTTTGCGATTGAGAGCGAGCAGGCGAGTAGTGCCGCGGAGTTTTGGCGGATGCTGAGCGATTGAGGCCTCAGGGAGGTCGTAATTAAAATCTGAAACTAACATTGGATGATATTATATAATTTTTTTGATAAAATGCCAAAAAAAGTTATACGGTAATACTGTGCGCCTATTGTCCGGTGCCGCGCATATAGTCTAGGATGCAATATTGATAGCCGGTTTCGTTGCCGGTTTGTTTGAGTGGCTCGTAGAGGTATTCTATTTTGGTCGGAGTCTCGGGGAGGGCCTCTGTGCTGCCGATAAGCTTGCCGTCGTAATAATTAAAGCGTGATGAGTTATTTTTGACAGCGATGCCAGAATTAGATCCAATCGCTTTTACGCTTGGACTATTCGTAGAAACGTTTGCGTTTTCGGTGCCATAATTTGGGGAGTTGTTTGGTTCTGCTGCTCCGAGCGTAACCTCGCCCCCGTCGGTGACATAGACACCGTAGGCATTGTAGCCATTTGATTCGATACTACCACTTGATATAGTCGCAGTGCCGCTGACGTAGATGCCATAAGATGTGCGGTAGCTAATATTAACAGAGCTAGATTCGAAATTCAGGAGATCAGTTGAGTTTATGCCGCTAATATAGCCAGATGATGCAGAGTTAGAAAAGAGTCCGGATATCTCAGAATCTCTAATAGTTGTAGAGTTACTACTATTAATGACGTATAAATGAGAGAATCCCGTATACGCAGTAGCGTCCGCGCGTTCGGCGATTACTTTTGAATGATTAAGAATGCTAAGCTGTCCGCTACTGGTTATAACTGCGGAGGTCCCACTGCTTGCACTATTGCCGCTACGTGATGCCGTTAGGGTTGTTTTGTCTAGTGTTAAGCTCGAGCTGGAATTATTCGTGACTAGATTATAACTACCGGTAGTCTGTAGACTTGCAGTGCAATTATCGAGAGTTAATATGCCGGCTTGATTATATATAGGTTCGTTATTAATAGCTGTATTGCTTATAGTTGTAGTTGCGTTGTTTGATTGATAAATAGCTTGCGACGATATAGCGGTTGATTCGATACGGCTTCCGGAAATAGTATTGATACCAGAGCCAATATAAATTGCGGTATTGGCGGCCGTGGATGATATTGTAGTGTTACTAATAGAGAGACTTCCTTTTTCGTTTCGAATAGCAGTT